>CANKKB010000001.1 GCA_947482555.1 Burkholderiaceae bacterium
ATTAATACATCTGCGTTCATAATTAATTTTTTAGCTAAATCATTCTGTTTGGGATCTTTCAGGTCTAAACAGACTGATTTTTTATTGCGATTAAGAGAGGCAAAGTTTTCACTAAGCAAATCATCTGCAGGGCCCGTGTGGGGTGGCCATGCCCTTAATGTATCACCTGAACCGGGATTTTCTAGTTTTATAATTTCAGCGCCTAAATCAGCCAAAAGCATAGAACAAAATGGGCCAGCCGCTACATTACAAATTTCGATGACCCGAATTCCATCCAGAGGTAGCTGAGCGCTCATATATTACCTTTTTAAATATTACTGGGGGTTACTGGGGACGAGTGAACTGCTGTCAATTTAGGCCCATGATCAAAGAGAGATTTTTCTATAGTAAATCAGTGAAGCAAAATGAGTTAATTGTGAGGCCCCGTAACCATTATTGAAAGTAACGCTCAAATAGTTCGAATCCTAAACCCGTCACCAATTAGACCTAAAATCCATTACACACTTCATTGCACATCGCATTTTATGCTTTATAACCCATTGAATTAATTGGGGTTTTATGTTTAAAGGTTAGTCGAATGTAGTGACTGTTGGCGACAGACTGTTCGCGACAATAAGTAATCTTCTAGCTCTGCTTAAGCTACATCTACCAAAGCAAGGGTATACCAGCGTACATTAAGTCATATAGAGAAATATTATTTTTACTAGGTATAAGCCTGTACCTGAGGTCATTAAGGTCGCTAAATTTGTTGTGAAGGTATTTGCTGGTCCCTCTAGCTGGGTATTGGTGTAAGGATACACCCGAGTACTATGAGCTAAGCGTCCAGTCAGTCGAGTTGGATGTCCTCGATCTGGACATATATCACTTCTTGCTCCACTTTCACCGGATACGTCTTTAGGTGGATGCTAACGGGCGCACTTTTAGCTTTTCCAGTTGGAACATGAAACCGCCCCTGGTGCAACGGACATTCGATGCAGTCGTCGATCACCAGCCCGTCCGACAGACGGGCTGTCTGATGCGTACAACGATCTGCCGTTGCGTAAAAGTTTCCTTGGATCTTGTACAGGGCGACTTCATGCTCCCCTTGATCGCCAAGAAGCACTCCTAAGACGTCGTCATCCTCAATGTCCGATGTTGTGGCGGCTCGATGCCATCTGCCCGGTTGCGTGCTTGTCATTTCAAACTCCCCCATTCCCCCTGTGCTGCGATTTTCTCACCCACCGATCATGTACTTACTGCGCACGGGGGGCATGTCGCAGCCGGATAAACTTACGAAACAGATCCGCATGCACACTGAAATATCCACCTGAAGATACTGTCACCTTATCCCTGACCTGAAGATGAAATTTGGGCAGAGCGTGAAATGGTATGTACGCGCATAGGTGGTGCTCTGCATGATAAGGCATGTTCCACCAAAGGATGCGGACAAAGGAATTGGTCAGCGTGGTTCGCGTATTAACCCGAGGATCTGATCCTTCGGCGCAGCCGGTGTGCTCTGCGACCCGAATCCACCGTGCATAGGATTCTCCTACAACTCGCGGTAGGATCCAGTAGATAACCGGCGCCCAGGAGTCATAGGCAACAGCGACGATTGCAACCGCAGCGTAGATGAGGAGCATGATGCGCGCCTGGCGTATCAGAACGGGAAATTGGTCCTCGGGCGCATACGCTCTTTCTGCTGGATCTATATGGCCAAGAGCGTGGCCGAACAGGTAAGACAGATTACGCTTCCATACCATCAGTCCCGAAACGTAGAACAGGTATTCCTTCAGCGTGATCGGTTTCGGCAGCACCATTGCGGAATCCATGCGCCGTACCTGCGTATACGTATGGTGAAACGCATGGTGATACCTGAACCAGTGAGGCGGAAAAATATAGATCAGCGAGCAAAGCCACAAGACGGCCTCGTTGAGCCGCAGCATCCTGAAAGCCGTGCCGTGAGCCGTCTCGTGCATGGGTGCAAACAATGTCGCCAGCATCGCGCCGTGCACGAAAATCGCCGGGATAATCCACATCGTCCCGAGACTGACGTAAACGAGCCATCCGGTGCATGCAATTACCCCGAAGTGAAACGCAAGGAAAAGCAGTCCAGCGTAATTATTACGCTTCGCCAGCCGCTTTAGGTTTGCGCGCGTAATCATCTGCTCCCGCAGACTTACCAGCTCATCAAGTTCTTTCATTTCGATTCCCCCGGGGTCATGTCGATCGTGGCTCGCTTTACTTACTGTTCAAGCGCTAACTTGCGTAGCTTCAGATCATCTTTCAATAAATCAACAATTGCAATGACTCCGACGACTACAACAAAAGACGCTGTAAAAAAAGTAGTTATATATAGATACTGAGGTGAACAAATAAAGGTTAAGAGAAAAATGAAAAAGCTAAAACACCCTAGAGCTAAAGCTACCTTGAATAGACGATTATTTCTAGAAAATAATACCATTTAATAATCTTGCCCCCTTGTTTCTATAATATCTAAAAATTATAATAAATATACTCCTAGCATTTTGATTTGAAAAATTGACGTATAGAGGATTGCAATTTAGTCACCTGGCAACTAATCAATAGAGTTTTCTCTTGAGTCTAAGAGATTTGTTGAAGAGATGGTCATTACCCAAAGGAAGGGTATACCCTTTGACCTTAAACTACTTCGAAAGTTACAATTATTTTAAGTAATTTTTCCCTTCGACTTAATGTTCATTAAGCGCCTTGTCTGAGATTGCGAATGCTCATAATCAAGGGAAGTGGATGCGTAGCTATTTAACTAGTTTGGTCTTAGCAAACTGCCTTAGGGCTTGTGTCCTGTGGTAGTGGTAACGATGTAGCTTCTAGTGGAGCTAGTACTATGAGAGCGGCTGCTTCTACTGCATCGACGCCTGCTACACTAATGATTAATCAAGCGAAAATCCGAGAGATTTAATTAATTTCCCCCACTTAACAAGATCTGCTTTCACATCTCTATTAAGCTCCTGCGGTGAGGCGGGAGAAAACTCAACGCCAAGGGCCCCAAAGCGTTCTTTGACATCAGGAAGTTGTACAGCTCGGTTAAGTGCAGCATTAATAAATAGCACGACTTCCGCTGGGGTTCCGGCCGGCGCAACCAATCCTTGCCATTGAGCTGCATCATAATTAGAGAGGCCTGGGGTCTCAGCCATAGCCGGAATATCGGGTGCAGCTGAGGAGCGTTTTGCGCTTGTCACTGCCAGCGCCTTTAAACGGCCTGCACGAATCTGAGGTAGAGCAGCCGAAAGGATGGGCAAATTCATTGTTACCTGTCCCCCAATTACGTCAGTAAGAGCCTGAGAGGTAACCTTGTACGGCACTTCTACGATATCCACTTGGGCCATTCCCTTTAGATACTCTACAAATAGGAAGCTTGGTGAGCCCTTTCCTGAAGAAGAGTAATTCAAGGTTCCGGGCTGGGCCTTTGCAAGTTGAATTAATTCCCTCATATCTTTTACCGGCACCGATGGAGTTACCACAAGCACACTCGGAATAAAACCGATACGCCCCACCGTCACAAAATCTTGCAAAGTATCGTAGGGAGGTTTGGCATAAAGACTTGGCGCCACCGCCCAAGATGTACCGCCAAGTAGAAGGGTGTAGCCATCGGGAACGGCCCTTGCAACAGTTTGCGCCGCAATAATACCGCCCGCTCCTGTGATATTTTCGACGATGACAGGCTGGCCCCACGATTCAGAAAATTTTATGGCAAGAGTTCTCGCAAAAATGTCGGCGCCAGAACCAACCGCAAATGGGGCAATGATGCGTACCTGCTTGGTAGGGAAAACCTGCGCCAATGCTACGCTCGGAATTAATGCACCTATTAAAAAAAATACACTAAGAATGAAATGTCCCATAAAATCTTCCAGTCAAATTTAAAAATAGCAAAAATTTACTTCGGCCGTACTATCATATATAGAAATTAGAAAAAATATGAATAAAAATAGCATACCACAGTCAATTTCTTGGCGTCCTACTATTGTGGGAAGTCATTACGCAGTTTCCTGTGGCCACTCTCTTGCTGCCATAGCAGCCGCAAGAGTTTTAGATCATGGTGGTAACGCAGTCGATGCTGGCGTAACTATGGCGATGGCTTTGGCTGTTTTACAGCCCGATATTGTCTCATTTGCAGGTGTTGCCCCAACCCTTGTGTATCAGAAATCACAAAGCAAAGTTATTAGTCTAGCTGGCTTAGGTTATTGGCCCCAAGCTACTGATATAGCGCAACTAAAAGAGCATGGTAATGGATCGATACCAATCGGTATCCTGCGACAGATTGTCCCCGCAGCACCTGCAACGCATGTGCTTGCTCTACGTGAGTTTGGCACGATCTCATTTGAAGAGGCGGCAACGCCAGCATTAGAACTTGCGAGAGATGGCTTTGCAATGTATCCCGAACTACATGACAGCTTAGAAAGTCATGCCGATACGATTGCCCTATTCCAAGAGAATAAAAATATTTTCCTTTCTGAGGGGCATCCTCCTGCTGTAGGGAGTCGATTTAAGCAAATTAATCTAGGCAATACAATCGCCCGTATGATTCAAGCCGAACGTTTAAGCACAGGTAATCGCGATAAAAAATTAAGCGCTGTTCATGATTTTTTTTATCGTGGTGAAATTGCCAGGCAAATTGACCAATTTCATCGCTCACATGGCGGATTCATGCGTTTTGAAGATCTAGCTAATTTTGAAGTGCCAATTGAAGAGCCTATTTCTTGCAATTACCATGGATTAGATGTTTATACCTGTGATGTATGGTGCCAAGGCATTGTTCTATTGCTAGCATTAAAAATCCTGGAGCCAATTAATTTAGCAGAAATGGGTCATAACTCTACTGCTTATATTCATACTATTGCCAGTGCTTTGAATTTAGCTTTTGGGGATCGAGAAGCATGGGTTGGTGACCCAAAATTTATTGATGTGCCCACGCGCGAATTACTTTCAATCGATCATGCACTCAAACAAATGGCACGTATTGATCCAAATTATGCATTTTCTAGTCTCGTAGATGCCTTAGCTATAGATGGTCGGCAAGCCCCCCTTGCGGATCAGCTGTTACCGGCACAAGGTAAAACACCTTTGGCGCCAGATACTATTTATGGTTGTGTTGTTGATCGACACGGTAATGCTTATTCAGTTACACCTTCAGATACGATGTACGATATTCCAATGATTGATGGCCTTGGTCTAGCTATTTCTTCACGTGGTATGCAAGGCCGACTAGAGCCTAATCACCCTTGCTTTGTTCAGCCCGGAAAGCGACCACGTCTAACCCCAACGCCTGCTATTGCGTTACGAGATGGTAATTTTGAAATGGCATGGGGAACTCCTGGAGGTGATGTTCAGTGTGCATCGATGCTACAAGTTCTGCTTAATATCAGCCACTTTGGAATGTCATTACAACAGGCAATTGAATCCCCACGGGTTGCGCCATTTAATTTTCCAAACTCTTTTGCACCTAACGATTATTATCCGGCCCGCTTATGCGTAGAAAATCGTCTCCCAAAATCAACTATTCAATCACTCCTACAGCTAGGCTATGATATTGAATACTGGAATGAAAGAGAATATTATGCTGGCGCTGTCTGCGCGATTCGTCGTGATCAAGCAACGGGAATGTTACATGCGGGTGCAGACCCCCGTCGAGCTGCCTATGCATTAGCTTGGTAATTACTGCATCAGTATTAAACCAAATAAATAGTCAAGACAAATTATTGCCAAAAATGCTAATTAGGCTTTATTTTCTCTTGAATAATATTTGCAATCATTTCTGCAGTAACAGCTGACAAGGTCCAACCTAAATGGCCATGCCCTGTATTGTAAAAAACATTCGATTTTGAGCCTATGCCAATTTTTGGCATCATATTTGGCATCATTGGTCGCAAACCAGCCCAAGGAATAACAGATCTGGTACTCACTCCCGGAAAATATGCTGCAACCCAATCTATCAAAGGATTAATACGGTCCGCACGAATATCATAATTTTTACCATTAAGCTCTGCAGTCCCAGCAACACGAAAACGTTCAAGGCCCAAGCGGCTAGTTACTAACTTGGCCTTATCATCCAGTATGCTGACATTAGGCGCGCTAGACTGGCTCTTTGCATCAGATAAATTAACAGTAATAGAATAGCCTTTAACGGGATAAATATTTATTCTATCGCCCAGTTGCGCCCCCAGATTTCTGCTTTCAGTTCCTGCGCAAACTACTACATTATCAAAAATTAACTGTTCAGAGTGACCATTTTTTTCAAAATTTAAAACTACACGCTTCCCATCCGACTCAAGGTTATTCACTTGATGGTTATATAAAAATTTAACTCCCGCACGCTCTGCAGCTAAAGCCAGCCCATAAGTGAATTTATGAATGTCTCCAGTGGAATCGCTTTGAGTGTAGAAGCCTCCATAATATTTACCACTTAGGGCGGGTTCAATATCTTTCATCTCCTTAGGTGTGACTGCATCACGATGCAGTCCTCCCGCTGCCAATAATTTAGTTACTAGTTTGGCGTGATCAAAACTAACTTTATCGCGATAAATGTGTAAAATTCCATCTTTTTTAAGATCAAAATCAATGGACTCTTCTTGAGCCCATGCAAATAGATACTTGCGCGCTTCAATCGCCAGACGAGTGGTCTCAATTGTATTTTTTTTATAATTTGGAATAGAGAAAATAAACTCAGCTAGCCAAGATATTTTATGCCACTCTGGTTTTAGATTAATTAATAAAGGAGCATCTTTTTTAAGCAGCCATTTCATCCCATTTAGTATTGTAGGCATATAGTTCCATACCTCTGCATTTGAAGCAGAAAGTTGTCCGCCATTGGCTAAGGAAGTTTCCATAGCAACATAACGATTTTTTTCAACAAGCGTAACGTTATAGCCACGTTTTATTAAGACATAAGCTGTAGTAACTCCAGTAATTCCGCCGCCAACGATAACAATAGATTGCATTTTATTGATCCAATTAACGTCGAAGGAATATAAAACAAACGGCAAAATGCAGTTTGAATACCCCCTCTGTTTTGGACCTGAGAGATTCGCAACCGTTGATTTGGCTGTTTGCTCCTGCGGTGTATTGGCCGACTGATTACCAATAACTCTTCAGAGTTTGATATAAATACCGGTTCTTTTGCCTGAGAGTTTCCAGGGTGGTTGCTCCTTCGGCGCCTCAAAATAAATTATTTCGCGGTCTCTCCCGGTTATTTCTTTGCTTATTATTTTTATATTTCTAGTGCATAGGAAAAATTCCTTAAACAAAAAAAATTAGGACTTAGCAATTGAAAATTCCTTACAAATAGTTTTCATCAGCAAATCTACATAACCTACAAAACTACTACGAACCAAAAGCTCATAAATTGGCTCATCACTAGTTTTCCAGACCCATATAGATGTATTAAAAAAGACTGATCCAGCGCTTTGACCAACCTTAAAGTGGCGCGAATGAAAATCTAATGGGCATCCCTGTGCCAAAACTTCGCCAACTCGTCCCCCGGAAAGCCTTAATATTCGATAGCCCCCAGAAACATCTGTAACCGCTGAATTAGTTCCTTTGCATGAATCCTTGAGTGATTGATACATATCAGAAGCTGACATTTTTTCACTAAGCCAGAACCAATCATCCGGTCCTGCCCAAATAATTTTATTTCCATCTTCCAGCAAAGTAGAACATTCTGTAATAGGTAGTTTTAATTTAGTCCCCTTTTCTATAGATGCAAGAAAAATTGGATCTTTAATATCACCTCGAAAATTAATGATATTCCAGTATTTTAGCCAACTCAAACTAAGTTGATCTTTTTCATGCGTAACTTGTGAGTGGTATTTAGGCATTTTGACGTTCAGATAATTGATCATAAAAGTTTGGAGAAACAATTTCTGCCTCGACCCACTTATTTATACCAATTGAAATAATTAATTTTTCACCTAACCGTGACAGTCCTCCATTTACTAATGCAAGCGAAATAGAGCGATTAAGTGTGGGGCTAAAGTAACTAGAAGTGACGTGGCCCTGCATTGAAGTGGGTATTTTTTGGGGATCTCCACAAATGATTTGTGATCCCTCTGGAATTACAATGAACCGATCAGTCGTTAATAATCCAACAAATTGCTTTCTATCAGGTCTTGTCGTATCACTTCTAGCTAGAGATCTCTTCCCTAAAAAATCCTTATTTTTGGATAACAATCCTCCCATACCTAAATCAATTGGTGTAGTTGACCCATCTGTATCCTGCCCAACAATAATGTAGCCTTTTTCTGCGCGCAAGATATGCATAGCCTCTGTTCCATAAGGAGTGATGCCAAATGATTTACCACTTTCATATATTGAATTCCAAAGTTTTAAACCATCAGAACTTGAAACACTAATTTCATAACTTCTCTCACCTGTAAAGCTAATACGCATAATACGTGCTTGCAATCCAGCAACTTCGCCACTTCTACATGACATAAACGGAAAGGCGTCATCATCAAAATTTATGTCTGAGCATAAGCTCTGCAACACACTTCGACTATGAGGCCCAACAATTGCTGTTGTTGACCAATGATCAGTAACTGAAGTTAGAAAAACCTTTAAATGAGGCCATTCGGTCTGTAGCCATCTTTCCATCCAGGCTAAAACTCTAGCCGCACCACCTGTTGTGGTGTGCATTAAAAAATGATCTTCATCCAATTTTACCGTTACGCCATCATCAAAAACCATGCCATTTTCATCAAGCATTAATCCATATCTACATTTTCCTATTTCTAAATTTGTCCAATTATTGGTATAAATTAAATTTAAAAAATTAACAGCATCTGGGCCTTGAATATCAATTTTTCCAAGAGTTGATGCATCAAGAATTGCCACACCATTTCGCGCCGCCAAGACTTCCCTTTGAACTGCGGAATGCATATCTTCACCATTTTTTGGATAGTACCAAGGACGCTTCCACTGGCCTACATCTTCAAATTCAGCCCCATATTCTTCATGCCAACTATGAATAGGGGTAGTTCTAATTGGCTCAAATGCATCCCCTAATTCAACTCCTGCAAGTAAGCCAAAGGTTACTGGGGTGTAATTAGGGCGAAATGTAGTGGTGCCAACCTCTGGGATCGACTTCCCTAATGCCTCCGCTACAATTCCCATTCCATTAATGTTCCCTGTTTTACCTTGGTCCGTACCAAATCCCATGGCTGTATAGCGTTTCACATGTTCAATTGATTCAAACCCCTCCCTTACCGCCAAATATAAATCTGATGCTGCTACGTCATTTTGAAAATCAACAAATTGTTTTGGGGCCCTACTAACAGATTGAGTATGCGGAACTAGCCATAATGGTCTGATGGGTCCAAAAATAACAGGCTCGATTAATGGAGAATATTCCTCGATTCGATTAAATCCAGCTGCTATGGCAGCTTTTTTACCAGCATCTTTTCCACTAATTGCGCAATTTAGAAGGCCAAACACGCCTGCGCAAGCACCAGCAGAAAACTCGCCCTGCAAAGAATTGGCCGTTATAAAAGCACTAATATCTTCGCTCCATTTAGATTTCGACCCTGCCTGCGATTGCAAATGAATAACAGGACTAAACCCCCCAGAAATTGCTAATAAATCACATGAAATTGATTCAATAGCACCAGTCAGTTGACCATTACTATCAATTGATTGCATCATTACTTTTTCTAAATGGCGCGTCCCTTGGGCCTCAATAATTACAGCCCCACTATTTATTAAAATACCAGACTGCTCTGCTTTTTTTGGAAGATCGCCGTCAAGAATTGGACGCGCATCGATGATCCTTACGGCTGCGCCCATCCCTTTATATGCTAGAGCCGCGTCATACGCATTGTCATTATTTGTAAAAATAATGACCTGTTGCCCCAGTAAAACACCATATCGGCGCAAATAAGTACTTACCGCAGATGCAAGCATAATGCCAGGCAAGTCATTATTGGAGAAAACTAATGGTCGCTCATGTGCACCAGTAGCAATTACGACCTCCTTTGCGCGAACCTTCCACAATCGCTCCCTAATCTTTGGTTGGTCTTGAAGCGGCAAGTAATCGGCTCTTTTTTCAGATAAGGTTAAATACCGATGATCATGAAAACCAAATGCTGTCGTTCTTGTTAAGATCTTTACCTCTGGAAAATTTTCTAATTTGTGTAATAATTTTTCTACCCAACTTGATGCTGACATGCCATCGATAACCTCTGCGCTTGATAGAAGCCAGCCACCTAGTTCGGCTTGCTCATCGCATAAAATTACTCTTGCACCTGATGAGCCTGCAGTTAATGCAGCGTTTAAACCTGCAATACCACCTCCCACTATTAATACATCGCAATGCACAAATTGTTTATCGTAATAATCGGGATCGGGAAGACTTGGTGAGCGTCCCAAGCCACTTATTTGACGAATGTACTTTTCAAAAAAATGCCATACACCCTGTGAAGCCATAAAAGTTTTGTAATAAAAGCCGGCAGGTAAAAAACGGCTAATCCATCCATTCATTGCGCCATAATCAAATTCAACGCTTGGTTTTACATTAACTGAATAAGCTACCAATCCTTCAACTAACTCTACCTCAGTCATTTTTGCATTTGGTATAGTTCGATCTCCATCAAATAATTGCACCAATGCATTCGGCTCCTCTACTCCGCTAGCTATTACACCGCGAGGTCGATGGTACTTCCAGCTTCTAGCTACCAATCGAATATTACTTGCTAATAAAGCAGCTGCGAGAGTATCGCCATGAAAACCACTATATGAGCGGTTATTAAACTTGAAACTAATTGGTTTTTTACGATCAATGCGACCGCCAGATTTAATTCTCATTTGGTTCAAAATTCCGATTAGACTGTTCTAGTGGTTCAGCCCCAATTTTCCAGGTTGACTTAATTTGATATGTGACCGTATCACGCAAAACATTGAACCACTTACCGCAACCACTTATATGACGCCATTGTTCATGATTTATGCCTTTTACATTTCGGCGCATGAATAAGTATTCACCCCACTCTTGATCTGTTAAATTTTCTGAAGAGGTAGGACGAATAATCCCCCCTTCTCCGCCATAGGTAAATTCGATTTCAGCGCGTAGGCCGCACCAGGGGCAGTTAATTAATAGCATATTTTTACTAGTGAGCTACCGCAGCAGCACCGTGCTCATCAATTAGATGACCAGTGTTAAATCTATTCAGGCTAAAAGGTTCATTTAAGTAATGCGGTCTATCTTGCGCAATCGTATGAGCCATTACCCAGCCAGAGCTTGGGGTAGCCTTAAACCCACCTGTACCCCACCCACAATTAATATATAAACCCTTGATAGGAGTCAAACCAATTATCGGACAAGCATCCGGTGAAACATCAACAATTCCACCCCACTGACGATTCATTCGAACCCGTGAAAAAATAGGGAACATTTCTATAATCGCCTTTAAAGTCTGCTCAATTGTTTGAAAACTTCCTCGCTGCCCATATCCAGCATAGGAATCGATACCAGCGCCTATAACTAAATCACCTTTATCAGATTGACTTATGTATGCATGAATTGCATTACTCATAACTACCGTTGGAAAAATAGGCTTCATTGACTCTGATACAAGGGCCTGAAGCGGATGGCTTTCAATTGGCAAACGAATTCCTGCCATACTTGCTACTACGCTGGAGTGCCCTGCGGCAACTAGACCCACTTTCTTAGTCTTAATAAATCCCTTTATAGTTTCAATACCTACAATCGCATTACCCTCCCGTCGGATACCGGTTACCTCACAGTTCTGGATAATGTCAACGCCCAAAGCATCGGCTGCCCTTGCATAGCCCCAGGCAACTCCATCATGTCGGGCAACTCCACCTCTTCTTTGAAATGAAGCGCCAAAAATAGGGTAACGCGTATTTAAATTGATATAAGGAATCATCTCCTTTATTTGGATTGGATCAATTACTTCTGCATCAATCCCATTAAGTCGATTAGCGCTAACTCTACGCTCAATATCACGCATGTCTTGAAGCGAGTGGCCAAGGTTCATGACACCACGCTGACTAAACATTACGTTATAGTTTAAATCTTGGGAAAGCCCCTCCCAAAGCTGCATGGCCTTTTCATAAAGGCGGGTGGACTCATCCCAAAGATAATTTGATCTTACTATCGTTGTATTGCGCGCGGTATTCCCCCCTCCAAGCCATCCACGCTCAACCACCGCAATATTTCGCATACCGTGTTCTTTAGCCAAATAATATGCAGTTGCAAGGCCATGGCCGCCAGCGCCCACAATAACTGCATCATATTCACGCTTTAACTCGGGAGATCTCCATTGCTTCTGCCAGCCTTCGTTATAAGATAAGCCATTTCGCAGTAACGACCAAATAGAAAAGTGTTGCATTAATTACGAGCCCAAGCATTTAAAAAATCTGAAAGGAGTAACCACACAAAATTAACTGTAAATCGCTTCATCTGTGTATTTCTTACTATAGTCACACTAATTATTAATATTTGTTATTCAAAAAACGTCATTTATTATAATTAATACGACAAAAATACTAGAATTTATGACCGAATATGCAATCTAATTTTTAATTCATCTTCACGTCTTCTAAACTTTGATTTTTAAGTTGCTCTCTAAGTAGTTTAGGTGAAATGCCATATTTTATTTTAATAAAACGAGAAAATTGAGATGAATCTTGGAACCCAGACTCTATAGCAACGTCGGTAATACTTATATTAGAGCTCCTCAGCAACGTCACAGCTCGTTGCAAGCGTAATAGTAAGCGGTACTGCGCGGGGCTAATGCCAATATCCTTGGAAAATTTACGCTCTAGTTGACGCCTACCAATGCCGAGTGAATTAAGCGAGTCAGTTACGGGACCTTGATATTGTAAAAATTGCTCTATAACCAACATTGCTTTATGAACCATTGGATCTCGCGAGCTTTTAGTTAAAACTTTCTCGGGCTGTAATGTTGTTGAGGGTAATGGTTGATTCTCTAGCATGACGCGCAAAGCCTTAACGGCCATTGATCTGCTTATATGCTTTTCGATAATATGAGCAGCCAAATGAACAACGCTTGTACCTCCAGCACAAGTCATGCGATCACGATCAATAACAAACATTTGATTGGAAGTAATGCGGCATTTAGGATAATCAGCAATAAACTCATCTCGATGAAACCAGCTTATACAAGATAAATAACCATTCAATAATCCAGCTTTAGCTAGAAGAAATGATCCAGTACATAAGCCAACTAAATTGACATTTACAGATGCAGCAGACCTTAAAAATTTTAAATGCTTTTCTAATGGGCTCTGAACTCCATGTAACAGTCCGCCTACAATCACTAGATAATCAAATATACTGGGGTCGTCCATAAGAACTGTTGGCATTACGGAAACACCGCAGCTAGAAATAATAGGCAAATTATCAACCCCTAATATCTCCCAATCGCAGAAATTTTTTTGACTTCGATCACCCTCATCTGCTGCTAGTCTTAAGGCATCAATAAAACCAGCGAAAGCAATTAAAGTAAATTTTGGCGCCAATATAAAACCAACTTTAAGTTTTTTATGATTTTTGTCTAAATAGGTCATAGGCTAAAATTTTAACTAACCATCATTTAAGGCGTAAGACTCTAGATATCGGTGAAAACGATTTTCAACTACATTATTATTCTCAGTGACCCAACAGGCATAACTTGGAATTAAATCCTTTATATTGATAATTGGCTTGACCAATACGCCAGCTCTCTGCAGATTTCGTGCGCATCCCGCATAAACACTTAAACCGACGCCAGCAGCAACCATTCCTAGGATACCGGTTGTGCTTGATGCCTCTTGAATTATCTTGGGGTGAAAACCCACAGCATGGCATATAGGGAAAAATAATTGGCGAAAAGTGCCAAATGAATCCTCATTTCCGAGGACAAACGATAAGTCTGCAAGATCTTCAATCTTAATTTCTGAATTTTTAGCTAATGGATGTTGCTCCGGCACTAAAGCAACATAATCATATTTTTCAATTAATATATTTTTAACTTTATTGCTGTTTAATTTGCCAATGATAATTGCAACATCTAATTTACCCTCAATTAAATCCTTTTTTTGGCTTTGGGTGGGGCCATAACGAAGATCAATAATATCGTCAGGAAACTCGTTATGAAAATTATTAAAGATTTCAGGCAGGCAACCATTAATGGCAAAATCCATATAGCCCACCTTGATTCTTTTTGTACTTAAGTTAGTAGCTCCGCTAGCGGCAGCCCTAGCTCGCTCAATGTGAACTAGTGCAAGCCGCGCCTCCACGGCAAATGCTTCTCCAGCAGCGGTCAACCTAACTTTTCGTGTAGAACGCTCGAATAAAATTACTCCTAGAGCTTCTTCTAACGATTGCACTGACCTTGATAAGGCTGACTGGCTTACAAATAATCGTTCGGCAGCTTTCCCATAATGAAGTTCTTCGGCTACATGTAAGAAAACATTGACTTGTCTTATATCAAACCTGGTCGCATTAAAAGTTAGGGGTATTGACGTGCTCATAGCCTTATTAAATAAGTATTCATGCAATTTGTGCATTAATACTACATGAATTAATATAAATAAATCAAATTTTAAGACATAAAATTAAAAATTAGGGCTAAGTTACCCCTATCTAGGCATAAATCTTAACCAAATAGAAAAGGCAAATATGACAGATTTAGAACAAGTACTGGAAGCGGCTTTTGCTGAAGCTACACGTAAATATCAAAGTAGCGGTTTTCAACGCCGCGTTGGCTTTGGCAAGCGGCCGGCCTTAATTAGTGTAGATCTAGCAAATGCATGGACCCGACCTGGCAACCCTTTTACATGCGAACATATTGACGATCAAATAATTCCTTCAATGCAAAAACTTTTAGTTGCATTTAGAAAATACAATTTTCCAGTTGTTCATGTAACCACCTGCTACCAAATCACGGATAGAGAAAATCCCTATACTGATATGGGCCTGTGGCATAACAAAATTCCAGTTGATGTTGTGGACCAAAGTGATACCGAACTTTGGGCAATTGATTCAAGAATTGCCCCAATTGAAGGAGAACAGTTACTTATTAAGAAGCGAGCAAGCGCCTTTCACGGAACCTATTTGGCTGGATTTCTAAGATCTGCAAACGTCGATACAATTTTGGTAACGGGAGTTACTGCATCGGCATGTGTTAGGGAAACAATTTGTGATGGACTGGCAGATGGTTTTCGAACAATTGCTGTAAAAGAGGCAATTGGCGATAGAGTTCCTGGAGCCGTATTATGGAATTTATTTGATATTGATGCTAAATTTGGCGATGTGGAGACCACTGAAACTTGCTTAAAGTATTTAGATAGAATTGGTGCAGAACAGCAAATCTAAAAATCAAATTTAGTATGTCTTGATTTTATTAAATTATGACGCTTTTTGCATATCAAGTATTGTTAATTGATGTAACTATACAAATTGTTAATACTAATTTTTCATGAATTGAATTTCCTTATCTTTGCAAAAATTTCTTGCTTGAAACATTAAGTATTGGGAATCTTGCTTATTCAGTTAGGCAGTTTGAGGAATGAAGTGTGATCAGTGAGTCCTCTTGGACTGGTCTGGAATTTGCAATAGTGCATTAGATATAAGTTATTTTTTAACTCAAGTTAAATCCTAAAAGGGGTTGTTATGAAAAAAATGAATAAGCTCTCAATAAGCGAAAGTCATAGACGCGAATTATTGATGGGAATAGGATCACTAGCGCTCATAGGAATCATGCCCAAAACTGCTCATGCGCAATCTGATGAATTAATTGTCACAAATTGGGGTGGCGACTGGAACGATCGAACTGTAAAATTTATTGAAGCGCCACTGATAGAAAGCAAGGGAATCAATATTGTTCGGGCGCTTAATCTTGAGCCTGAACGCAAGACAAAATTATTGGCGGAAAGAAATTTACCAAGAGGGACTATCGGCATTGCCCATTTCAGTAATGCCGATGCTTATGAATTGAATGAGCAGGGCATTCTAGAGCAACTAGATTACGCAAAAATACCAAATGCAAAGAACATCATCCCATCCTTACGTAGTCCATATTTTATGCCTTGGGTTTATGGGGGTGTAACTTTAGCCTACAACCCTAAATTTATTAAAACTCCTCCAACTTCATTTGCTGACTTATGGAAATCTGAATATGCTGGAAAGATTGGAGTTCTAGATCAGAGTTTTTTCAACTGGATATATATGGCGGCTTTAGTAGGCGGTGGAAAAATGAATATGGTTGATTCTGCCTTTCCTAAACTCTTGCAAATGAAGACAAAATTACAGCCGAAGATTTACCCAACCCACCAACATTTAGCTGCTGGTTTTGCTAACGAGGAAGTATGGATTTCCGCTAATTATTCCGCACGTATTGAGCAATGGAAAAAAGATAAGGTGCCCGTAGCTTCTTCATATCCGAAAGAAGGTGCAGTAACAATTGTTTTTGGAGCAGTGATTCCCAAAAAAGCACCCAATAAAACAGCGGCTTATACCTATCTAAATGCCCTTCTGGATCCTAAAGGTTTGGGGCAATATTGCGAAGCATCAATGTACTCTCCATCAACGTCTAACGCTATTGTGCAGGAGAGCGTAAAGGCTAAAATTGAATTCACACCGCAACAAATTACCTCCTTAAATAATGTGGACTATGCTTATCAAGCTAAAAATATAGCCTCTTGGCTAGAATGGTGGAATAAGGAGTTTAAGGGATGAATCTAATTGCCCCCTCCCCCTTTGGGAGTGAGCATTTTCAAAATCTGAAAATAACTGCGATTAGTCAAAAAATACGCGGGAAGTTAGCATTACCAGCTTTATTACTAGTTTCCTTCTTTTTGCTTGCACCATTACTTTTAATTCTTCGTTATAGCTTTGATCTTTATGATCCAAAGCAATTAATGCAAGATATTTTCACCTTACAAAATTACTATAAAATTTACAGCGATCCATTCTATAAGAATGTCTTATGGGTAACCGCACAAATTGCATTTTTATCGACAATTTTTACTCTATTATTTGCAATTCCTGTAGCTTATTTTGTTTCAAGAACTCAATCTGAACGTCGCAGAAGCTTTTTAATAGTAATAATTGTTTTACCGCTCTTGTTAGGAAATGCCGTTCGATCGGCGGCCTGGATGCTTGTGATGGGAACAAAAGGATTAATAAACGCGAGCTTAATTGGCCTTGGTCTAGCCGATAACCCAATAACTATTTTATTTACCCCAACTGCCGTAGTAGTTGCTTTGGTATCGGTGCTTCTACCTTACGCCATCATTACTCTACAAAGTGTAATGGACTCGATCCCAACTACCCTTGAGGAGGCCGCAAGGGCACTGGGGTACTCTCCTTTTCATTCATTCATGCGCATAGTATTTCCCTTGGCAATGCCAGGAATCATAGCCGCCGGGGCAATTTGCTTTGCACTAGCTATGAATGCATATGCCACACCGGTTTTGATTGGTGGGCCAAAAATGAAAATGATGGGGCCTGTCGTATACGAACAAATTGCCAAAATATCAAATTGGCCATTTGGATCTGCTCTAGCCTGCATATTAATGCTAACAACCTTAGTATTAACAATACTCTCTACTCGATATTTACATAAAAAGTACTTTTAAGATGGGGCAATATTCCTTTGGTTACTGGATCTTTCTATTTGTTGTTATCTTAATCCTAACATTTGTTATAGCCCCATTATTTGTGATTATTTGGGCAAGTTTTTTCTCAGATAAGATTCTGGTATTTCCACCTACTAGCTATACCTTTAATTGGTTTTTAAATGCATGGGATATAAAAGACTTCTCAAATGGCTTCATAATGAGCGTTGAATTGGGTCTATGCGCTAGCTTAATTTCTTTGTTACTCGGTATACCAGCCGCTCTCGCAATAGAAAGGCAGTCCTTTCAGTTTAAGGAAACTGTCAGGCAAATCCTTCTTTCCCCAATGTATGTTCCCGGAATAGTCGCAGGAGCGGCCGTATATATTTATTTTATTCAATTGGAAATATTTACAGATCTTCAATTGGCGGGAACATTTAAAGGGCTTTTAATTGCCCATACGTTAATTGCCCTACCATGGACTATTCGCCTTATTTGTGCCTCCCTTATGATGACCAGTCTAGCGGCCGAAGAAGCAGCTGCAAGTCTTGGTGCTAGCCCTTTTAAAGTATTTTTTTTGGTGACATTGCCTAGTATTCGTTCGGGCGTTATTGCTGCTGCGTTGTTTTCTTTTATTGCTTCATTTTCAGACTTAGAAAAATCTCTATTCATAGTTGGTCCTGGTAAAACAACTCTACCTATCGCCATAATTAATTATTTAGAATGGAATTTAGACCCGACAATTGCTGCTGTTGCTACAGTTCAAATTTTAATAATTGCAATTGCACTTTTAATATCGGATCGTTATATAAACTTAGGGAAAGCTTTTTAAATGGCAGGAGTTATTCTAGATAAAATTATGAAGAGCTTCGGCGACTTTACTGCCGTTCAAGAAACCTCATTAGAAATTTCTGAAGGTGAACTTTTAGCCCTACTCGGCCCAAGTGGCTGCGGAAAAACTACAATTCTTCGAATGATTGCTGGTTTTGTGAATCCCACCTCTGGATCTGTATTGATTGGTAATAAAAATGTAACAAATTTACCAGTTCATAAAAGAAAAGCTGGGATGGTATTTCAAGGGTACGCGCTCTTTCCCCATCTAACTGTTTCTCAAAATATTTCTTTTGGTTTAAAAATTCTAAAGTGGGATAAAAAGAAACTAGAAGCGCGTTTAATTGAAATGCTTCAATGGGTAAGGCTTGAAAAATATGCAGATCATTACCCCAAAACTCTATCTGGGGGACAACAGCAGAGGGTTGCGTTAGCTAGAGCCATGGCAAATCGACCAGAGGTATTGCTGCTTGATGAGCCATTTTCTGCACTTGATGCAAAGCTACGCACTGAAATGAGAAGTGAAATTAGGGGCTTCCAAAAAGAGGCTGGTATTACTTCCATTTTTGTTACGCATGATCAAGAGGAGGCAATGGCTATCGCTGATAGGATTGGTGTTATGAATCAAGGTCAGATAGAGCAAATTGGCTCTGCCCAAGACCTGTACTTAAGGCCAGCCTCAAAATTTGTAGCTAATTTTATTGGTAAATGTAATTTAATTGCGGGTAAAAAAACGCAAATTAATACTTTTATAACTCTCGCTAACCAATCTCTTCAATTTAATGAAAAATTAAGTAGCATAAATGCTACGGCAATTTTTTTTAGACCCGAACAAAGTTGGCTGACATTAAAATTGGCTGAAAATGTTAATTCAATACCGGTTACCGTTAAATCTTATGTTTATTTAGGACCAATAATTGAATATGAAGTAGTAGATCAGGCTGGAAATAGGCTTTTAACAAATAATTTATCTCCAAATAATCTAATATTAGTTGAAATAGGAATGTCTTTATATTTAAATTGGCAGGCAGAAAATTGCATAGCCATAAAGTAATACTTTAATTAATCCTTAATATAAAAAAAATATGACCAACTTATTGCATGAAAAAATAATTGTTATTGATGGTTTAATCATCTCAAAATTTGATCGATCAATTTTCGAAGCAATGCACGCCGGCGGCATAACTGCTGCTAACTGTACTTGCTCAATTTGGGAAAATTTTTATGACTCGATGAAAAATATTGCCGAATTTAAAAAACATTTTGATCAAAATTCAGATTTAATAATTCAAGTTTTTACAACTGCAGATATCGTTCGCGCTAAGCGGGAGGGTAAAACTGGAATTATATTAGGCTGGCAAAATTTAAGTGGCATTGAAGATCAAATTTCTTTTCTTAAATTATTCAAAGATTTAGGTGTAGGTGTAATGCAAATAGCTTACAACACTCAAAATTTTATTGGCTCTGGTTGTTATGAAAAAAATGATAGTGGCCTATCAGATTTTGGACATGAGGTGATTGATGAAATGAATCGCGTTGGAATACTATGTGATTTATCTCATGTAGGACCAAAAACTAGCCACGATGTAATTCTTGCCTCTAAAAAACCAGTTGCATATACCCATTGCCTTCCTGCGGGATTAAAAGAGCATCCGCGCAATAAATCAGATGAGCAATTACGATTTATTGCTAATCATGATGGATTTGTCGGAGTAACAATGTTTCCTCCTTTTTTAAAAAAGGGGGTTAACTCAACTATTGTTGATTATATTGAAGCAATTAATTATGTTATTAATGTCGTTGGCGAGGACCAGGTAGGAATTGGTACGGACTTTACTCAGGGTTATAAAAAGCCATTTTTTGATTGGATTACTCAGGATAAGGGATACGCTCGAAAATTAACTGAGTTTGGTGAAATTGAGCAACTTGAAGGTATAGCAGAAATTTCTCAATTCCCCAATATAACCCATACGATGGAGAAAATGGGCTGGAAAGAAAATCGTATTCGTAAAATTATGGGCGATAACTGGGTTAATTTATTAAAAGAAGTATGGGGGGCATAATTTAATGGCAATTAATTATTTTAAGGATAAGTTAATCAGCGTTGATCAAGCAATTGATTTATATAAAAAATCTACACTAGGGGAAAGACGCCCCATTCATAATCGAGCAACTTTTCAAGATATGCTTAATCATGCAAATCTTACTATTACAGCATGGCATGATTCAAAATTAATTGGTATTTCTCGCTCATTAACTGATTTTTCTTATGTCGCCTACTTGGCAGATTTAGCTGTTGATTCTGAGTACCAAAAATTAGGTGTAGGGAAGCAATTGGTTGTAGAAACAAAAAAATACCTCGGGGATGAATGTCTCATAGTACTTCTTTCAGCTCCGAAAGCTAATGATTATTATCCACATATCGGGTTTGAGCATAACCCTAGAGCTTGGACTTTTAAAAAGAATCCAGCCTAAATTTATTTAAAAATTCCCTTCTCATTAAAAAGTTCGAAAAAATGACTTTTGAACTTCTATCCAGCTCGAATCCCAATTCAGTCACCAATATGACCTAAAAATCCATTGCACACCGTATTTTTACGCTTGTAAACTATTAAATTAATTAGGTTTTTAGGTGGCACAATATTCTTTTAATCCGTTGGTCGTGGGTTCGTAAACGAAGTTTCGGCGCAGCCAATCCCGCCCGACCTACCATATAGAATAAGGCTTTTCCGGCCGTCTCATTGTTGCAGCCTAGAACAATTTCCTATAATCCGCTGTTTTTCGCATCACACCCATATAGATCTTGGGTTGCAAGCTAATTAGCCCTTTGTACACTTGGTGCTTTTTTGTGTGTAATGGGTTCGGCTCTGCGGGTGGGATTGAGAATCTTTAGGCTTAGGGGTTGAATTAGCTTAATTAGGCGTACAACTTATAACGCTTAGTCATCCCTCGGTCACTAATCTGCTAGTTCGAAGTTCGACACCATATAGAGGAGTCCGGGCTAAAAATGCCATTAAATAATCCTAAGAAATTTAGAATTTATAAAACTTAATTGTTTCGTCATTTCGAACCTTTTCAGTTAAACCAATTTCCCAGCTCAAATACTGCTTCATGGACTCAACTTGATCTTTGGCCTCAAATGGCTTAACAAATGAATCATTTATTTCTGTCAAAATATTTTTGTCACCTTTACCAGACGGATATCCAGCAAAAAACCAGGCTGAATTTCCCCCGTCAAGTAAAAATATCTGATTAGCAAATATATTTTTTATTTCTTGGCCAGCAAAATTTGCCAATAGCGGCTCATCTGATGTCAATACTATTGGCTTAGTAGGATCTACTTTTTCCAAAACATCACATAGTCGTGATCGAACGCACCAATAAGCGCCATCAATATGACGCTCAACATAATTTTTTCCGAAACTTAGATCGATTACGGTGTAGGAGTTTCTAGAAGAAAATAGGTTTTCAACAGAAATCTTAGGTATTTCATCCGCCCTTGGATCATAAATCGAAATTAATTCTGTCCCCATTGTAAATTCGATATTCTTGTCAACCGGATCCAATTGAAAAACTTCCTTATAACCCATTTGTCGTAGCCAGGATCCGGTTATTGCCGCTCTAATTAGATAGTCATCGTATAGAAGAATACGCGTTGATTTTGAGGCTATGAAAGTATCTGTAGCCTGAATTAACTGGCCTCCAGGAGAATATATAGCGCCTTTTGGATGTTTTTCGTTATATTCATTTCGCATTCGAACATCGAACAAATAAGTCGTAGTAGGGTCGTCATTGGATATCCAATTTTTATAACACTCCCAATTGGCCGTCTTTATATTATATTTTTCTAGTATTTCATTATTTAAATTTAAATTTCCATTGATAAGGTTTAAGTTTGGGGTAAATTTTTGTGAATTTTTTTCAACTTCAAGGCCAGCTAATTTCCAGCCCATAGTGCCATTGCGAAGCGCCATCACTTTATTTTTTATATTAATATTTCGTAAAGACTGGGCTCCAATAATGCTACGAGTTCTTCCGGCACAGTTTACGATTATGGTGGTGTTAGGATTACTTATCATTTCAGGCAATCGTAAGGCTAATTCAGCCCCAGGAATGCTAAGAGAGCTTGGAATTGTGCCGCGCTTGTGCTCTTCCGGTGTTCTACTATCAACCAGTAAAATATCCTTACCTTGGCGCATCCACTCATTTAATTCTTCGGGTGAAATTGACGGCGTATTAAATTCATGCTCAATGAATTCTCCAAATGCCTTGCTAGGTGTATTAAATCCTGTGTACAGTAAATAACCTTGATTTGCCCACTCGTCTAAACCACCTTTTAATTTTTTAAGTTGCAAGTACCCCATTTCCTGCAATTTATTTATTGTCCTATCGTTCAAAAGCTCATCGTCTGAGGCAACTACTATGCTTATATTTTTCTTGGGTAAAACATGATTTAGTCGCCATTCAATCCGGGAAAGCGGTAAATTAATGGACTGAAAAATATGCGGGGATAAGGAAAATAGCCCCTCTTCCCTTGGGTCTAATATGACAATATTTGCCTCTTTTAAAAGCAGTTGATGCAATTCAAATGCAGATATATCGCTTATCATTTTCAACTCTCGAAAGCTTTACTGCATTTTATTTAATTGATTAGCATAGAGCATATAAAAATTACTAAAAGTAGCTTACATGAAGTTTCCGCCACAAGTTACCTGTTATGCACTTAATCAATGGATGCGCCAGATGTACTCACGAGATCTTTCCAAAACGCAACCTGATCTTTAATGAGATTTTGAAATCCAGCGGCAGGCATTGGGGATGCAGGGTCATATCCGGCACCAACAAGTCTCTTTCTAATATCTGGATTTTGTATTGTCTTCATTGCATTTTGATGTAATGTTTCAACTATTGCATCAGGTGTACTCGCTGGAACTATCAAACCAAACCATACCGCAGTCTTCTCAAACCCCTTATAACCAAAAGACTCCATCGTTGGAATATCAGGAAGATCAGAAATCCTATTTAAAGAGGTAACAGCAAGTCCCCGTATTTTCCCTGCCTTCATTTGAGGTATGGCTGAAGCAAGTGAAGCGAATCCAAAATCAACATCTCCGGCCGCAATAGAAACGATAGCTTCGGCTGGTCCTTTAAAGGGTATATGTTCTGCTGGCAGGCCAACTTGATTAACAAAAAGTACGCCAGTTAAGTGTTGTGTCGTTCCATTGCCAGGCGAACTGTAATTAAGGCGTTTCTTTGCCATCAACTCCACCAGCTCCTTGACAGTTTTAACAGGACTTGAAGCAGGTACAACAAGTATATTGGGCGTTGATGCTAGATAAGCTACCCCTTTAAAATCTTTAAGGGTGCTATAGCTAACTTTTTTAAATAAAACGGGATTAATTGCTAGCGTGGCAGTTGAGCCAAGACCAAGTGTATAGCCATCTCCCGCAGCCTTTGCAACGAATCCAGTACCAATCGAACCACCAGCACCAGGCTTGTTATCCACAATAATATTTTGATTTAATAACTTACCTAAATCAGGCGAAATAATCCTCACTAAAGTATCATTAGCTGATCCTGGAGTATAAGCAACAACAATTGTTATCGCCTTATCTGGATAAGTTTGCGCACTCAATTTATGGGAGCTAAGAATGAAAATTCCAATGCTAGCCAGCACCAAAGATAAAGCTTTTATGATCATTCTCATCCTAGTTTCCTATATTTTTTCGTGTTGAAACTTAATTGTTAATACCATCTTTTGTATTCTTATTGGGTGGAAAATGCTCAGTCTTACCACTTTCATCGAACTGCTCCCTATCAGTTTGCAACTCAAGAGCTCGCTCATAAAATCTAATTTGCCAAACGGGCACATCTCCATTGCCCTGCACATGAATACTGTGAATATCTTCCCCCGTCAAAGCAACTCCGACTCCAGGTCCTACTGATATTTCATCTATTTGCTTAAACCCAGCTTCATCTGCTTTATATAGCTTGTTAATCTCCACGCCGTCTAGGCCCACTAAAATGGCCCAGTTTTTATGATTATGTGGGGGGCTTGTCTTTCCAGGCAGCGCAAGTGAAACATAAAGTGCTCTCTCTGTACCATCTTCCTTATTCAATCTATACGCAACAAAGTCCTTAAATGTGCCCCTCTGTACGGGTTCAAATTCAGAGGTAACAAAGAGCTCAGGGTATTTTGCCAGCATAGATACCTCATCCTTCATCAGATTTAAAGCCTGACGTGAAACCCCATGCTTCTTTTCAATCTGTGTGACCTTATTCATTACTTCATCAACCAAACCTTGACGCTTTGTTTTAATTTCTGCGAGTGTCATGCTCATGTCTAATCTCCTTTATTATCCCAATAATTCTCTACCAAGAGGCCACTAAAAACCAAAACTAGCTAATAATTATTTTTTATATTTAATATGAATTTAACATATATTTTTTGAGATTTAATTATTGCTATATTTTCTGCTAATCTATTAAAAATAAAACCTTAAAATGCGATTTTTTTAAAAAAAATAAGCCTTTTTAAGTTTCCAGCTTTTCAAGCTCTGCTTTTACAAAATCAGTTCTTTGGGGCTCAGCACTTGGTGCAGAAGCCATAATTGCTATTATTTTTTTCCCAATAGCTTCAATATTTTCCCTATCTTTCGTACCATCACTAAAACTTTGGATATTTAAAATTGAGTTTTGGGAGTAGCTCCTAAAAAAATTACTCGGGTCTAAATGCATCATTGATGCCAAAAGAGGAATATTTTCATTCAGTAACGCCTGGGATAGGATTTTTCTAAACAGAACAACCCCCTTATCCCCTGAAAGTCGGTGCTCATCGATACGAGAAGCAATCTCGCCTTGACCAACAATTGCTTCAAAATCACCAGGTAACATCTGCCGCTCTTTATGCGTCCGAGAACCGGCTACTTGGCCACCCAAAAAATCAATCGAGTCATGTCCAACTTGCTCCATATTACCCATATTGTCCGGGTCAATTGAAGGTCCAAACATTCGCCATCCAAAAATGATTGAATTTTCGTTATCTATTGGAACATACCACCTAGCCATATGAACGCGGTGAAAAACTCTTCTTGCATTGCCCTTTTCATATAAATAAGCGTGGTGACTTAAATTCGGTAAGATACATTCATTAATCCTCCACCAAACTAATTTTTCTGACATTCTTCTTCCGGCAACAAATGCCATTGCAGTATTGTCGCGAACCGCATGGTAATCAAGTACCGGTATGCCACTAAAGGAAGGAAGAGTAAAAGAGTCAAAATCAACCTCTCCAGGTAATTCGCCATCATAGAGACTCATTGGCTGATGCAAGGTAGCTGTATGCATTTGATCTGCGATATTTTCAATAACCTGCAGCCAATTACAAGGGTAAATATTGGAAAAAGCGACCAATTCTGTTTTATTTTCTTTTGAAAAAGAATCCCATTCTTCGAATTCTGGAATGGTATCGGGATTTCCAAAATAAGCAAAGATTAAGCCATCTCTTTCAATAGTTGGATAAGCGGGCTGGCAAAATCGACCCATTACTCGCTTACCCCCATCTGGCTCGGATGGAATTTCAATAATTTCTCCAGTTACATCAAAATGTATTCCGTGATAACAACACTTAATTCCACCAGCTTCTTGCGTTACTCCAAACTCGAGGGAAGCTCCCCTATGGGCGCAATGAAGTTGCATTAAACCAATTTGGTTCTTGCCATCTCGAAAAATAACAAGATCTTCATTAAATATTTTTATTTTTTTTGGTAAACGTGTAACTTGTGATGCAAGTGAGACCGGCTGCCAAAAACACCTCATGTACTCACCTAATGGAGTGCCAAAATTAGAATCGGTTAAAAGGTCATCTGGCTTATTTTGCCTTCTTATCTTATAACCTTGATACGCTGTGGATGAATTTTTTATCATATTTTTCATAAAATTACTGTTGGTTTGCTTGAGCAATAGAATCAGAAATTTTTTCAGCCAGCATTAAGATAGGAATATTGGTGTTACTACTTATATGCATTGGAAGAACTGATCCATCAACTACACGTAATTTAGTGGTGCCAAAGACTTTGCAATTAATATCTACAACACTATTTTTTTCTAATCCCATTTTGCAAGTTCCAATGGGATGCCAGCAGGTATGTCCAGTCTCTTTTGCAAAATTCAGTAAATCGTCATTTGAACTTACTTGTTTTGTTGGTCGAATTTCTTTTGTAATTATATTTTTTAAGGCTGGAGATTCAGCAAGTTTTCGAATAAGTTGTAGACCCTCAATAACTGTTTTTTGATCTCGCGCCGTATCAAGATAATTTGGCTGGACATTAGAGGGACTATTAATATCCAAGGAATTTATATGAGAATATCCGATTGAGTCGGGATACATTCCATAAACTCCGATATGAAAAGCGGAGCCAGGATCCAGACTAGCTCTAATTCCTGCTAAGTCTAGCCCGGATTTGCCAGATTCAGGAATTCTCCCCTCAGCACTCATGAGTGAAACCTGAATTCTTAGATTTGGAATGGCTTCAAATTCATTGCTGCGTAAATATGCTGTAGATTTTAAGGTAGTCGTTGAAAAGATTCCCTTTTTAAATACCAAATAGTTTAATAGCTGTATTCCTAATGAAAATTTATTGCCCATCATATAGTTAACTGTATCTTTCGAGCTTGTCTCATAACAAATACGAGTCATAAAGTGGTCCTGCAAATTCTCACCAACAAATTCATTTTCAAAAATCATAGGAATAGAATAATTATTTAATATCTTTGGATTACCCACCCCTGATAACTCAAGTAATTTAGGACTTCGGATAGCGCCAGCACACAAAATAACCTCTTTATCTGCTAAAGCTTTATAAATTTGATTATTTTTTATATAACTAACGCCAATAGCCTGATTACCAGAAAATAAAATCTTATTAACTTGCGCATTCTTTAATATAGTTAAATTTTTCCGATGAGAAATATTGTCTAGATACCCCTTGGCCGCACTAACTCTTTTTCCATTTTTTGAAGATAACTGAAGATATCCGACCCCATCTGGAATATCAGCGTTATAGTCAATAACTCTTGGATATCCATTTTCGATGCACGCCTTTATAAACAACTCTGAAATTTCATCTTTTTCAGCTAAAGCAGCGCCAATTGGGCCTCCGCGGTGTCTTAAATTCGATGAACTAAACTGACAATCTTCTAATTTCTTAAAATAAGGTAAGCAGTCTTTATAGCTCCATCCGTTACAACCCAACGATACCCAATCATCATATCGAATTGGATGCCCTCTAACAAAAATCATCCCATTAATAGCACTTGATCCACCGATACATTTACCGCTAATCCAATCAATTTTTCGCTGAAGAGTGCCGCTAGAAGGTTTTGTAATATCAGCCCATAAATTCTGCTTATTATTTAATAATTTTCCTACACCCAAGGGAATCGATAACGCCAAATCCGAGCTAATATCATCGCCTGCCTCAATTAATAGAACTTGATTTTGGTTATTCTCGCTTAATCTTGATGCAAGTACACATCCTGCAGATCCAGCGCCAACAATGACGTAGTCAAATTGCATATAACCTAGTCGGAATTATTTGTGTATTTACGATACTTATCTAGCTCCCTAACTGGAAACTTGAGTGCATCACGCCGATATGGTTCATTTAGGATCGCTGGATCAGTCATTATTTCAATTACTGAGGGTATAGATTGTTTAAATGCATCTTTTACCGCCGACCCAATATCAGCAGCTTTATCAATTTGATAGCTTTTTGCTCCCATATCACCAGCAATTTGAGCAAATGATGGATTTTCTAAATCTGTATAAAAATAACGCTTTCCAAAAAAATCATATTGATTTCGTCGCTCTGCTCCATAAACCTTGTTATTAAAAATAACAGTTACAAAATTAAGTTTTTCCCTAACCGTTGTCATTACTTCTTGTAAAGACATACTCCATGCGCCATCACCAACTAATGCAAGGACTTTTTTATCAGGACTTGCAAGCGAAACACCCATTGCAGTTGGGTATCCAACTCCAATACCACCTAAGCTGCCTGCAGCAAACCACGATCTTGGTTTATCAAACGAAGTAAAGTAGGCATTAGCGCTACCACTAATGTTTCCTACGTCAGCTACCACTGATACATCAGAGCCTGAAACCGCCTTTGAGACTTCCCACAATGCGCGTCTAGGCGGAATCGGATCGCCTTCGATATCAGACATTTCTTTTAATTTTTGAGACCAAGCATCCTTTTGCTCTTGAATATGTTGTTTTCTTGTTTTTGAATCAATTTCTAACTTACTCCCCGTTAAAGCTTCAATAAGTTGATTGGTAACTGCTTTGCAGTCGCCAAGTAAACCTACGTTCATAGGTCTTAGAGAGCCTAGCTCCAAAGGATTAATAGAGTTGTGTATTAATTTAGCGTGTTTGGGGAAAAAATCAATGCCATACTGAGGAGTTGTTCCAAATGAATTTAATCGCGACCCTAAAACTAGAATTAAATCGGATTCGGATAATAATCGCATCGCAGCTTCTGACCCTTGATAGCCAATTGGACCAACAGCCAATGGATGTGAGCCATAAAATGCATCGTTGTGGGCATAAACACATGCAACAGGTGCTGTCAACATCTCTGCAAGGCGGGCAATAGAATCATGTGCTTCGCTGTCAATTGCGCCATGCCCTACTAATATAGATATTTTTTTACTTTGTTTAATTAGCTGAATAGCTTCTTTAATTGACTCTTTATCTGCCCCACCATAACGACCATTGGTTCGATAAAGCTCGGGGGAAAGTTCGTCTTCATCCCAGATTCCATAATATGAATCTCGAGGTACATCAATTTGAACCGGCCCGCGAAGACTAACGGCTGCACGAAACGCGCCTCGTATTGCCTCTGACATTCGATCCGGTCTATTTACTTGTAATTGCCATTTAACAACGGGGGCAAGCATACGCATTTGGTCGATTTCTTGAAACGCACCAGTTCCAATTGCAGAAGTTACGACAGATGGCGTAATAACTACTAATGGCGTGTGATTGAGAAACGCACTAGCCACACCTGTTACTAAATTTGTAATCCCTGGTCCATTTTGACCAATGCAAACTCCAGGCTTTCCAGTTGCGCGAGCATAACCCTCAGCCATAAGTGCCGCACTTTGCTCATGTCGGACTTGAATAAATCTGATTCCAGCCTCGGGAAAAAGATCTAAAGGGTCCATAAATGCAGAACCAACAATTCCACAAATATTCTCGACACCCTCTAATCTAAATGCTTCTACAAAAGCTTCGCTACCGGAAATCTTTCTTTTCATTTTTTTCTCACTTAAATTTTATTTGTTAAGCACGTGCAACTAAATGCAAAATCTCCCTAATTCTTCGGGCAACTCGAACACACTCATCACTACTAATATCTCTAGGCCTAACGCTATCCATTGTTAATATCTCAACTATCCTACCTGGGCGAGGAGACATGATAATAATTCTATCGGCAAGTTTTATTGATTCTTCAATGCTGTGGGTAATAAATACAACTACTTTTTTGTTGTGCTGCCAAATACGCACTAGCTCATCTTGCATGCGCTCCCTGGTAAATGAATCAAGCGCAGCAAATGGCTCGTCCATAAGTAAAATTTCAGGATCTACTGCCATAGCCCTTGCCAAGGCTACTCTTTGTCGCATTCCGCCAGATAGCTGTATTGGATATTTATTTTCAAACCCCTTAAGATCAATCAAGTCAATAAAATGATTGACGATTTTTTTTCGCTCAGATTTGCCAAGGTTTCTTTGTTTTAAACCATACTCGATATTTTTACTAATTGTCAGCCAAGGAAATAATGCATAGTCTTGAAACATCATAGTACGATCAGGGCCTGGGCCTAAGATAGGCTTACCAAGAACCTCTGCAAATCCTTTTGTAGGGAACTCAAATCCCGCAAGGATATTTAACAAAGTTGTTTTGCCGCAGCCACTAGGGCCTAATACACAAATAAACTCTTGCTGCTGAATATTGAGATTAATTTTTTCTAATGCTAATACTTCATTAGGACCAGATCCATAAATTTTTTCTAATTCTTTAATTTGAATTGCGTTATCAGTCATTATTGATTGCCTAGTCTCCACCACGGCATTATGGTGGCCTGAATTAATCTAATAAGCGCATCTAGAAGCAAGCCAATTAGGCCAATCACAACCATTCCTACAATTACGTAATCACTTCGAAATAAATATCTGCCTTGGTTAATCAAGTATCCAAGACCTGAAGTTGCAGCAACCAATTCCCCAGCAACTAAAGCCATCCAAGCAATCCCAGTACCAACACGAAGACCAACAAACATCTGCGGCAATGCTGCAGGAAAAATAACCGTCATAATGATTGAAAATTTTGATGCCCCCAATGTCTTTGCTGCTCTTATGTATTGTGGGTCAACATCTCTGACGCCTTCCATTGTGCTTATTAAAATAGGGAAAACTGCTCCTAAGAAAATAATAAATTCATTTTGTACATTCGAAATACCAAACCATAAAATACTTAATGGTATCCATGCTAAAGGAGGAATTGGCCTAAAAAAATTCACTACGGGTTCAAAAGACCATGAAAAACTCTTAGATGCCCCAAGCAATGAGCCTAATGGTATTGCCACCAACAGAGCAACACCAATAGCGATAAAAACCCTAGAAAGGCTAGCGTAAATATCTTTTTGAAGCGTTCCTTTTTGAATTAGCTCAACAGCACCCGAAAAAATTTCACTTGGTGGCGGAAGTTGCAGTGAAATTGTGCTGCTATTCTCGCTTACAAGTTGCCAAACAATAATAAGAAGGGCCAAAAGCCAAAGTCTAGCAACGGACTTTAATGCTTTTTTTATTTGCAATTCATTCCCCAGATTCCATTTAAAACACTTACTAAGTATTTTTATTGATTAAATAATTTAACTCGGCTTAAATGTTTTGCCAGCAAAAGTCCATGGACGAATTAAGTCGCCAGGGCCTGGAAAATTCTGCTTACCCATTTCCATCACCCCATAAGGAGGATAAGGTGGTTGACCAACCTTTCCCGCCCAATTTGGTGGCATAAAGGGGGGCTTTTTGGGAACGGCCCATCCTAATTGGTTGAATGTTTCAGCAAGATATTTAGGTCGTAATACAGCCTTAAAATCGGCCTCGGTATAGCGGCGCTTCAAGACTCCGGCGTCAGACATAATTCCAGATTGGTATAACTCCAGTGGTATCCATAAACCTCCGGTATCTTCAAAAACATAATTTCGCGTGGGCTTAGGATTAAGCACATGAATCTGAACATCACGCTCAATTAATTTAATATCGCGCCCTCTTTGGGATGGATCAGCAGCAAAATCAGAAATCGCCTCTTTTGGCTTATAACGAGCAATTAATTGCGCCTCCATAAAGCTATCTGCATAAGCCTGAACTACGTCGGGAGCATTTTCCTCAATTTCCCCACGCATATAGGAGTAACCATTAAAAATCTCATAATTATTAATGAGGTCAAAGATGCGTGCATTTTTCAAAAACTCATCCATGAGCATCACATTTGGTTCCCAGATCCCGACTATATCTATGCCTTGAGGCATCATAAGAATATCGGCAGGCGCAGTATTTTTAATAACATAATCTTTGCCTTCTTCAAGCCCATACACCTTTACTGCAATTAGAAATGCGAGGTGGGTTGTGCTTCCAATTGTGATGCCAACTACAGCAGGTCGTCCAAGAACTTTTGCACCTTTTAATTCAGAAATGCTATTTTTTAAAGGAGAGTCCTTATGGCATAAAAAAGCCTGTCTTTGAGTTGGATAGCAAGCAATTGCGGCAGTGGGGATTTTTTTATCTATAACCTGTAATAAGCCCAAAGAGCCTGCTTGGGCAACTTGAACGCGCCCTGGCATGTATACCTCATTCATTAGGCTGGCAGCAACAAAGGGGCTATATTCAGCCTCGATGCCTCTTAGCTCCATTAACTTTTGCTGGCGCATTAAAAAAAGGATTATGTTCCCCTCCGACCAGAGAGGGTTCCATGCAATTTGAAGTGGCCACCAACCTTTAGACTTTAGCCACGCAACAGATTTATCAGAAATTTTTCGGTAAGGAGTTGGCCAGCCCCATTGCGTAAAAGTGCTGGCTTGGGCAAACGAAGATGTTGAACCAAGCATCAGAGATGAAAGCCCAGCTGAAGCTGTCAAACTTAAGCTTTGCTCTAAAAAAGTACGTCTTGAGTTCTTTTCTAATTTATTTAAATCAGGTATACCGCTTAATTTCTTATTAGTCATATCTCCCCCCGAAAATTTAAAGAATTTGTATTTTTTAAATCTAACAGAAATTTTATTAATGTCAATATTGAGATAAAAAATCTCATTTTTTGCAAAAATTGATTAAAATAAGTAAAATGTCAATAAGTAACTATCAAAACTAAGAGCAGATGAAAAATAAAATTACTGGCTATGACGAATTTATAAGGGAAAGTACTAACCCTTCTAAGGACTCCGCGATCACAAGAGCCATTGAAATTCTATTTGCACTCAGTAGCTCACCAAAACCACTGTCGGCGATTAGTGTTTCAGAAAAATTAAAAATCCCCAAAGCATCGATTCATCGACTTATGGCTCATCTGGAGTCCATTGGAATTTTAGAAAGAGAGCCTGGAAGTAAAAAATTTATAACCGGCCAAAGATTAAATAACTTAGCAATAGAAACCTTAATTAACTCACCAAATAAATCAATTCGTCATTCAATCTTAGAGTCGCTAGTGAGTGATTTAAGAGAGACTTGCAATATCACAGCTCTTGTTGGAAATAAAGTTATTTATATAGATCGAGTTGAATCACAATGGCCACTAAGAATTCATTTGCAGCCTGGATCTATGGTGCCGATTTATTGCGGTGCAAGCGGAAAACTTTTTTTAAGTTATATGCCAGCAGAGCAAAGACGAAGAATTTTAAACTCTATCACTCTTGTTAAATACACCGAGCACACAACAATCAATATAGCAAAAATTGAAAAAGAGTTAAAAAAAATTCGTACACAAAACTATGGCTTAGACATCGAAGAGTTTATGCAAGGTCTAATTGGGATAGCGGTTCCAATTTTTAATCGAAATAATAAGATATGCGGCACCGTGTCAATCCATATACCAACCGTCAGACATGATCTCTCAGAGGCGATTGCGTGTATTCCAAAGCTTAGAATTGCTGCCGAGAAAATAGGTCAAACTTTTTCGCGAGAGGATATTTAATTTGACCCCAAATTAATTGATCGAAAATCGTTCAATTAACTAGCAGTAGTTACGCAACAAGAATAATTATTTGTTAATATTTTTGAGAATTTTTTGCATTTCTTCTAAATCTTGATTCATTACCGCCAATGCATCGGATTGGGGCACATAGCTTTTTTCCGATGCAAAGGAATCCTTCAAGTAGGCTCTATATTTTGGTAAATTAACTATCTTATTTAAAGCTTGGGATATAACTGCTATTTTTGCGGGATCAGTACCGGCCTTAATAATTAGCGCTCTTCTTTGGGGCAGTGTAACGTTATATCCAACCTCCTTAGATGTGGGAATGTCTTTAAAATCATTTAATCGCTCGGCACTGAAAAAAATGATTGGTCTCATTTGCTTCGACTCTACAAAGCTAGCTACATTACCGACTGGCGAATAAAGGGCATCAACGTGCCCTCCAATTAATGCTGCGTACCTCTCTCCAGGCTTTGCATAAGGAATTGCATTTATTTTCAATCCTTTGGATTGTAGATAACTCATCGTAATATCATCCGTACTTCCCAGTCCAGAAATTGCTATTGAGACAGGGCTAATTTTTGCTGCTTGCTCAAAACTCTTCCAATTATTAAATTTATCACCTGAAACGTATAGGCCTGAAGGAAGTTGAATGACAATCCCTAAATTAATAAAATCATCAATTTTCCATTTTGGCTGTTGGGTAGCTAATAGGGCAAAATTATCCCACGCCAATAAGAGCAAGGTTTGACCATCAGCTGGATCAGATAATAACTTTTGCATGCCAATATTTCCAGTTGCGCCGGGCATATTGATTGCTGGTACAGATATCTTTAATTCTTGCTCTAATTGATTGGCAATTAGCCTTCCAGTTTGGTCTGATCCGCCTGAAGGACCCCAAGGAATGATTAATTGTATGGGCTTGGAGGGATATTTTTCCTGAGCAAAAGTGTATTGCGCAAAACATAAGCCGGCTATAAAAAAGAAAAATTTAAAATAGATTTTTATCTTATCAATCATTATTAACCCCAAATTTTTAATGCATTAATTTATTAACCCTCTGTTGCCCTAACCATTGCAGATGTCCAGCCGCCATCAACAGTAAGAACCGTGCCAGAAATAAAATCCGAAGAATTAGAACAAAGAAAAAAAACAGCATCTGCAACTTCGCTTGGCCTACCCCATCTACCCACATTATTTTCTTTTCCCCAAACCGCAGCCAATTCATTATCAGCTGCAAAACCTGAATTTAATGGCGTATCAATCAACGCAGGCGCAATGGCATTAATGTAGATATTTTTACCGCGCATATCCAAGGCAGCGGCTTTGGTAAAGGCAATTTCACCACCTTTAGAGGCGCAATATGCTGATCTTTCTGGCCTTCCAAATAATCCTGCTACAGAAGAGATATTAACAATCTTTCCTTTTCCATTTTTTAGCATGTAGGGAATAACTGCTTTGCAACACAAAAATGGGGCTGTTAAATTCACATCTAAAGTACGGCGCCATTCTTCTTCTGTTTGCTCTAATAATGGATTTATAAATCTTATTCCAGCATTGTTAACTAATATATCAATACGCGAATATTTTGCAAAAGTTTGATCTGCCATCTTGGCAACATCACTGGAGTTTGAGACATCTGCCTTAACTGCGAAAGCATTTCCACCGCCCTTCAAAATTTCTGCAACCGCTAAATTCGCAGAATCTAAATTTATATCGGCAATTACTACAGTAGCTCCCTCGCTAACTAATTTTCCTACAATTGCCCTGCCTATTCCTACGCTTCCACCAGTAACTATTGCTACCTTATTTTTGAGTTCCATAATTTTTTCTTTTTTTAAAATGGTATTGATCCAGCAAAAGTTGTTCTATGCATTTTTCTTCTTAAAGGGGGTGCATAGTCGCTGACTGCTAAATGCTGTGTGGAGCAGTTATCCCACATTATTAAATCATTAGCTTTCCATTTATGCCGATATACAAATTCATCTTTGGTGCATAACTTATCTAATTCTTGAAGAATTTTTTTACTCTCCGACTCAGGAATTCCTTCTATTTTTGTAACGCACAATGGACTTAAATATATGGACTTTCTACCAGTTATAGGATGGGTTCGAATAATGGGATGGTTTTCAGGTGATCTCTTAATCTGCTCATCTGTAAATTTAACTGCGGTTATTGTGTCTTTGGGGGCATCATCATAGGCTTTGGTCATTTTATGAAGCGCCTTTAGATCTCGTAACTTAATCTTCATATCTTCACTTAAAGCATCATATGCTGCAAAAGTACTGGCAAATAAAGTATTTCCGAGAGAATTACCATTTGAATCATATGGAACCTCTAATGCATACAGTGCCGACCCAGCACTTGGCGTTTTTAAATACGAGGTGTCTGTATGCCAAGTAGCTACGCGCTCAGTGTCTGCAAATCCTATTGGCTTACCGTTTTCAATAATATTTGATAGAAGAAGAATCTCTGGGTGATCTTCCAGTAAATACTGCTTTAAAGAATGAATTTCTAATGATCCAAATCGCTTGCTAAAGTCCACATGCACTTTGGGTGAGATTCTTTGATCATGAAAAACAAGCAATGAGTATTCATAGTACGCATCTTTTATTTTTGAAAAAGTTTCCTCATCTAAGTCACTTGAGAGGTCAATTCCGCTGATTTCGGCCCCAAAATATGGGTTTAAGCGTTTTATTTGAAATGATCTATTTGTTTCACTACTCATATTGCCCCCCATTTATATTTTTAGGGTTAACCCCTAATATTTTTTTAATATGATTACACAGATATAAATTTATAACCATCCTAAGGATTATTTCATAATTTAGATAGCATCTTAAAAAAATTGCTATTAAATTTTATATATATTCTGGTTGTTATCCTGATTTAGTTTGATGGTTGGCCTCTGGCAACCTAGGATCAAAGCCAAACACTGTTTTTCTGCAATAAAGCATTGTGGCGTAATTGAGTGTCACTTAAAGTAAAGCTCAAAAGACAAAACCCCCACCATTTCTAGTGAGGGTTTGCTTTTCTGGTGGACCCATGAGGACTTGAGCCTGGCTTCTAGGAGTTTGGATTGTTAATCCATATAAGTGCTACTTAAATTCACGCTCAAATATTTCGAATCCCAATTTAGTCGCCATTTAATCCAAAATAAAACTATTTTGCTGCAATGATTTACTGTAGAAACGCCCTCTTTAGGTTTGGTGCTAAATTAACAGCAGCACAAAGAAGTTAAATTGGCTTTAGAGTACTTGAAATGCCTATCTTTTACAGGCTTCCAATTAGCCAGCCTGTCTTAGTTCACTTAAAAAGAAAGAGGAAATATGCCAGAAATAGTTTGCCTCGCGGAAACCAAAGACATTCTTGGTGAAGGCCCCATGTGGAATGAAGATGATAAATCTTTGTACTGGCTAGACAACATCACCCCCTCATTGCATCGTTATACGCCAGCAACCAAACAGATAGATACTTGGCCGATGCCTGAGCAGGTCGGTTCCTTAGTATTTCGCAAGAACGGCGGTATCGTGGCTGGCATGAAGTCGGGATTCGCCTATTTCAATCTCGAGAAGTTTACCTTCGACTACATCGTTAATCCTGAGCCGGACACTGATAATTGCTTGAATGACGGCAAGCCGGATCGACGCGGACGTTATTGGTGCGGCACCATCAATCGCGACCTAGCTACGCCCAACGGCGGCCTGTACCGGCTTGACCCCAATGGAAGTTGTCACAAGATGGAGAGTGGCATCATTGCATCGAACGGGCTTGCATTTAGTCCCGACGACAAGACCATGTACTTCTGTGACTCGCGGCAGGACACGGTCTGGGCTTATGATCTCAATATCGACGCTGGCACTATCAGCAACCGCCGCGTGTTCATCTCCACGAAGGGGCAGCCTGGTCGCGTCGATGGCGCAACCGTCGACACTGAGGGCAACTATTGGTGTGCCCTCATTCATGATTGGCACATTGCATGTTTCGACCCCAAAGGGCAATTAGTAAGACGCATCAAAATGCCGGTACGCCATCCGACAATGTGCACTTTTGGTGGTGACAATTACGACGTCATGTACGTCACGTCAGGAACCCGCTTCCTTGATCCTGCCGAAGCGGCAGCACAGCCTCAGGCGGGCGGCCTTTTTGCGATTTATGATCTGGGAGTCAAGGGCTTCGCAGAGCCCCGATTTGCTAATTGACTATGGCGAACGCTGAATCTGGTGCGCTCGGACAACGATCCGCTGCTGAGCTTTCAGATCTTCTAGTACGGCGTGAGGTTTCAGCTGTAGATCTGGTGGATGATTTTCTCGAAAGTCACGAGCGTCTCAATCCACAGATAAACGCGATTGTCGCAATCGATCCGCAAGTAGCTTATAGCCAAGCGCGGGATAGTGATTCAAGGACGGCACGCCGCCAGCGCCTTGGGCCACTCGATGGTATTCCTGTCACAGTAAAGGACAATATATTTGTGGCGGGATTTCGCGCAACGTGGGGGAGCAAAATCTATGCAGATTTCAGGCCCTCTAGTGACGATGTCTGCATCGCTCGGCTACGCGCTACTGGAACGAATCTGTTTGCAAAGACCAACACCCCAGAATTTGCGTTGGCGGCGTACACCGATAATCTACTATTTGGCGCAACTCGAAATCCGTGGAACTTACAACTTACACCCGGCGGCTCAAGCGGGGGAGCAGTATCGGCCTTAGCGGCGGGCTTAGGACCACTTGCGGTAGGTACAGACGCAGGCGGTTCGATCCGACGTCCATCCTCCTACGCAGGAGTTGTTGGCTTTCGACCCTCCACTGGAAGAATTCCTAAGGTATTCGGGTTTCCTGCTATTGCGCATGACTTCCAGGTTATTGCACCAGCAGCACGAACGGTGGATGATGCCTATTTACTGTTCCGCGCAATGACAGGATCAGACCGGCGTGATCAGGCTTCCCTTTGTTTTAGTGATACTCCCTTACCCGAACACTTGCCCAACACAGCACTACCGCCCTCGCGTATTCACTGCCTCTTTGGTATCGGCGAGGCACCTGTAGATCGAGATATTCGAGAAAGTGTTCAAGCAGCAGCCCAGATCTTCGCATCGCTGGGGCATTTTGTCGAAGAAGTCCAAACACCCTATGATCTATCAGAGGTGGAACGCATCTGGTCCACACTAAGCACAGCTGGGCTTGCTCGCATAGTCGCGCCTCACTCCAATTGGCGTTCGCTGGTACACCCTGGAACCAAAACGCTTGCTGAGCGGGGTATGACCGTGTCTACTGAAGAGTATATAAATACGCTCGATTCAGTTCAACAACTTCGTTCTCGTCTGGCTATGTACTTTGAATCGGCGGACTTTCTGCTGATGCCCACTTCAGCATCGTTGCCATGGGCACTAGGCGAACCGTGCCCAAGCCAAATCAATGGACGCGAGGCAGGACCTAGAGCGGCTGCGATCTTCGCCACGTTTGTGAATGCTGCAGCACTACCTGCTATCAGCTTACCAGTCGCGCCATCTTCTTATGGCCTACCCATCGGCATGCAAATCGTTGGTCCATTTGGAGCTGACCTAGCTGTTTTCAGACTTGCTAAACTGTTCGAAGAGTCTTCCCCTTGGATCGACCGCTTCCGCGACACTGTGACATCGACTGAAATCACAAACACATCATTAAGGAGATAATAATGTTGAAGATAAAAAGACTGATGAGTTGGCTGACTGCTGCAGCAGCTATTGGGATTGCTGGAGTGACGTTCGCACAGGAATATCCTAACAAGTCAGTGAAGCTAGTTCTTCCTTTTCCGCCTGGCGGCGTCGCTGATAACATGGCTCGCATTTACTCCCAGGAACTTTCCAAGGCATGGCAGCAGCCAGTAGTAGTTGAAAACCGCCCCGGTGCTGGAACCACAATCGGTGCTGAGTTCGTAGCGAAATCACCGGCGGACGGCTATACAATTTATCTCACTAATGTAGGGCACTCAAGCAGTGCCGCTGTTTACCGCAAGCTTCCATATAACGCAGAAAAAGATTTCTCCCCGGTGAGCCTACTCGCTGATGTTCCAAGTATCCTAGCTGCGACGCCATCACTGCCAGCCAATAATATGAAGGAGTTAATCGCACTGGCAAAATTGAAGCCAGGAACTATTAATTACGCTTCGGCAGGAGTCGGTACTGGGTCTCATCTGATGGGTGAATACCTGAAGGTTCTCGCTGGGATCGACATTGTTCATGTCCCCTACAAGGGCACAGCGCCAGCATTTGCAGACTTAAATAGCGGACGGGTCGACCTAATCTTCGAACCGATCGGGACAATGCTTCCGCATATCCGCTCAGGGAAGTTGAAGGCACTCGGTATAACCACGGCCAAGCGCTCTCCAGTTGCACCAGAGATTCCAGCCATCGGGGAGTCGATACGTGGTTTTGACACCTCTACTTGGTATGGAATCTTAGTACCTGCCGGAACCCCTCCGGACGTAATTAAAAAAATTAATAGTGAACTGGTACGTATCACAAAGATCCCCGAAATAAAAGAGCGCCTCCTCGCGCAAGGTCTTCAACCAGTGGCCAATACTCCCGAGCAGTTTGCTGCAATCCTAAAGGAAGACTCCCAGCGCTGGACGAAACTTGTAAAGGATGCCAACATTACCGTTGAGTGATTTTCGTTGATGACCGCTAAAATCCATCCTTCGTTTTTTTGATAGTTATCAAATAGAATAGAATTTACTTTAGCTCCCCCTTGGGTTCAAATTATGGGGTGCCGCTACTTTTACAATTATTTGAAAGAAAAAGAAAATGGCCCGCACTATTATTGACCTTTCCGTCAAGATTTATGATGGGATGCCTGCACACAAAAACATGCGCCCTCCTTTTGTCCTGCCGCACGGAACGCACGAAGCGTCAAAAGCACGTAATCTAGGCACACCAGAAGACCCAATGACTTTCGCCAGTTGCTATTTTGCGATGAATGATCACATTGGCACACACGTGGATGCCTTCTTCCACATGCACCCTCAAGGTCTACCGATCGACGAAATGGATGTAACAATGTTTATGGGTAAGGCGGTGGTCTTTGACTTGCGCCACATCCCAGACCTTGGTGATATATCTGTTAAAGATATGGAAGAGGCTGAAAAAAAAGCAGGGGTCAAAGTGGATGGCCATATCGTGCTACTTTGCACTGGCTTACACAAGAAGTACTTCCCGATGCCTGAAATCTCCCATCGCAATGCCGGCGTCACAGCAGAAGCTACGCACTGGCTAGCCGATAGAGAATCCAAGCTTCACGGTGTCGAAGGCCCTTCAACCGACCGACCAAATGACCCAACCTTTCCCAGTCATCGTACGTGCCGCGACCGGAAGATTACTCACTACGAGTGGCTTTGCAACCTGGAGGAGCTTATCGGCAAGGGTGTCTTTGAGTTCCAAGGGGTTCCCTTAAATCTCAAGGGTGCCAGCGGATCGCCTGTAAGAGCGCTTGCCTTTCTTTCGTAGGAACGCCCCCCAGCCAATACTTAAAGTTACACTGAAAAAATACAAATCTTAGCCTTAATCTAATTCAAGCTTAATTTACGTATTGAAAATCAGGTTAGTTCAGGCTGATACGTATAAATTAACTTAAAAAATGCCTTTATAGACTTTGTATTAATTTTCCATTCTTTTCATTTAATTGAAAAGTTGTATAACCTTAACTATGGATTCCTTTAAATACCACGTTTCCGATAACGAAATCACCGACCTGAACTCACGACTTACACTAACTCGTTGGCCAGATCAGGCACCAGATGCTCCATGGAGCTTTGGTACTGATATTGATTATTTGCATAATCTAGTAAGTTATTGGCAAAGTGACTTTGACTGGCGCGCCCAAGAAACTCAGCTTAATACCTTTGCTCAGTACATGGTACCTATCTCTGGAATAAATATCCACACGCTTCATGTTCAGGGCAACGGGCCAAATCCCATGCCCCTACTTTTACTTCACGGTTGGCCAGGCTCGGTATTCGAGTTCCTTGATATCATTCCGCGTTTGACAGACCCAGCTGCTTTTGGCGGTGACCCAGCCGACGCTTTTACGGTAGTAGCACCCTCCTTACCTGGCTTCGGTCTTTCATTCCAGCAGGGACAAAAACGCTTTGGTGTTAGGCAGATGGCCGATGCCGCTACTGAGTTGATGTCTGCTTTTGGTTACGATCAATTTGGCGTTCAAGGCGGTGATTGGGGCTCTACGATTTCGACTAGTCTGGGGCTGCATCACGCTGATCGACTTAAAGGTATTCACCTTAACTTTCTAGGCGCGATAAAGCGTGATCCTTCGCTTTATCGGGATCAATCACCTGAAGTTCAGAACTTTGTTACCCAACTAAAACACTTCAATGCCGAAGAAACTGGTTACCAGTGGATCCAAGGTTCAAAACCCCAGACTCTAGCCTTCGCTCTAACCGATTCCCCAGTCGGACTTGCCGCTTGGATGGTTGAAAAGTTCCGCAGTTGGACAGATTGTGGCGGCAATCCCGATAGCGCCATCAACCGTGACAAGATACTAGCAAATATCAGTTTTTATTGGTTCACCGGTTGTATTGGCGCTTCGTTTTGGCCCTATTACGATCGGCTACATGGCCCCTCGATAGTGTCCGAAGGAAAGACTATAGATGTACCGATGGGTTATGCCCAGTTCCCATTTGAAATCCTGCGTCCTCCACGGATAATTGCAGACACAGTCTTCAGCAATATACGGCGATGGAGTGAGATGCCCAAAGGAGGTCATTTCGCCGCAATGGAACAACCGGCTGCATTGGCATCTGAAGTTCTAGAGTTCTTCAGAGAGTTACGCTAAGGATCACTCGCTATATTATTAAATTGCCTATTACAGAAAAATTATTTTTACTTAAAAAAATACCAACCCTAAAGTTGGCATCGTGATTTTTAGTCGGCCCACCAGGTTTTAGCTAGCTTGCAATCTATACGGGGGTTGAAGATCAAAAAATTAATTCAGCTATAAGCCTTATATGATATAGGCTGTGGGCGGAGACGAGAAAAAACGCTGTTTTATAAAGTTTTATTCCGTCGGTCGTAGTTTCACTGCCGCTGGGTAGGACACTAAACAACTGAATTTTTTATGGATCCTACTGCGAAGTATTTACCGAATTACGGCGGAGATTGGCTGGGGCTTTAGTCTACTTTCGCACCGGACGCCTTCACGACACCCCCCCATTTATCGATCTCGTTGTGAAAGAACTTCTTCGCTTCGGCGGTGGTCATGGCCACCGGTTCCGCACCCAGTTCGGCCAAGCGCGCGCGCGTCTGCGGATCGGCGAAGATACGAGTGACTTCAGCATTGATTTTGTTCGTGATCACGTCCGGCGTCTTCGCAGGCACAAGGATGCCGAACCACGAGCTCAAGTCGTAGCCGCGCACGCCGCCTTCGCTGATCGTCGGCACATCCGGTAGCGCGCTCGCTCGCTGCGCAGTGGTGACCGCGATGGCCTTGAATGTTCCAGCTTTCACCTGCGGCACGATCGAGGGCAGATTCGCAAATACGATGTCGATCTGCCCACCCATGAGGTCGGCGAGGCTGGGGCCGGTGCCCTTGTACGGGATGTGCACGATGTCGATGCCGGCCATGGTCTTCAACATCTCACCGGACAGATGCAGCACGCTACCGGTGCCCGACGACCCGTAGTTGATCTTGCCTGGTTTGGCACGGGCGAGATCAATCAACTCCTTGATGTTGTTGGCGGCAAACTTGGGGTTGGCCAAAAGAATGTTGGCTGTTACCGCCACTGGTGTTACGAGCGCAAGGTCGCGCTTTGCATCATAGGGCATGCGCGTATACAGACTGGGGTTGACTGCGTTCGATCCCGAGGTGCCGAGCAGCAGAGTGTAGCCGTCAGGTTCAGCCTTGGCAACGATATCCGAGCCGATGTTGCCGTTCGCTCCGCCGTGGTTTTCGACGACAACCTGCTGCTTCCAGGCGGCGGAGAGTTTCTGCCCGATGATGCGCGCGAGAATGTCGGTTGTGCCACCTGCGGCGTAGGGCACGATCAGCCTGATTGTGCGCTCGGGGTATTCGGCTAGCGCGGGCGTCTGGACGAGTAGGAGAAGCAGGCCAATACAGAGTGTACGCATGGTGATGAACATTAAAAAATTCTCCTCGAAGACGGTGCGCGGTCTTGAATTTTCTAGACCCGTTTAACTGCATTGACAGCTTGCACCAGAATAGTTAAGCTACTCCTAATACTATAATTGTTATAATAATTGAAAACAATGTTTTCAACAAACGCCCCGTTCCAGACGGGGTGCTAAGTTCGTGGAGGCGTAAGCATGCAGATTCGGCCAATATCCCCGCTATTTGGGGCCGAGATAGTTGAGGTGGACTTGTCCGGCAAGCTCGACGACGCAACTTTTACTGCCATCGAAGCGGCCTACAGCAAGTATTCCGTGCTGCTGTTCCGTGACCAGAAGATGACGGACGAGCAGCACGTCGATTTCAGCCGCCGCCTTGGAGAGCTCGAGGTGCACGTACTCAGGGAATTCTCCAAGCCGCAGCACCCAGAGGTATATGTGCTCTCCAACATTGTTGAAAACGGCAAGCCCATCGGTATTAAGGACGCCGGCAGTTACTGGCACACCGACTTGTCCTATACCAAGTCGCCAAGCCGCGGTTCTATCCTTTATGCGATCGAAGTACCGCACGCCGCGGACGGCACGCCGCTTGGCGACACCGAGTTCGCCAGTACTGCCGCCGCCTATGACAGCTTGTCGGAGGAAATGAAGACAAAGCTTCAGAGCCTCAAAGCAGTGCACCGTTTCTGGGATCGTTATATCAACTCGCGCAAGGCAGCGGGCAGCGAAGTAGTGATCAGCGACGAGCGCAGGGCCGGACTTCCCGACGTAATCCAGCCGGTGATTCGCACCCATTCGGTGACCGGGCGCAAAAGCATCTACGTTAACGAAGGTTTCACCGTCAGCATCGTCGGTATGTCAGACAGCGAGTCGCGTGCGCTACTGGAAGAGCTGTATGCGCATTGCACGCAAGCCAAATTTCGCTACCGCCACAAATGGCGAGTCGGCGATGTCGTGATGTGGGACAACTGTACAACCGTTCACCGGCTAAACGTCGACTTCGCGCTGCCGCAACGCCGACTGATGCAGCGGACCACGCTAGTGGGGAGCGAAGTCCAGTAGCCAGCAGCGCTCCTCTGGGCGATAGCCCCACTCGAAATCCAATAGTAATACTTAAAAATGATGCTTTTTCAGTCTCAGAATAGCCGCAGGGCCTCTTTAAAATTGTTGCTGAGAAATGCTGGCGCCACCACAAACAAATATCGTTTGGCCAGTTGTATATGAAGCGCTCTTTGATAAAAAGTAAATCACTGCAGAAGCTATCTCGCGCGGATCTCCAAGTCGATTCATAGGAATGGAATCCATTATTGAGTTTCTTCCAGGAGATCCTATTGGATTATTTCGATTAAACATCTCTGTTTCAGTCGACCCTGGAGCAACACAATTTACTGTGATGGATGAGGGGGCAAGTTCAATAGCCCAAGATTTCGTGAAACCCACTAGGCCTGCTTTAGCTGCAGCATAAACACTGCTATTTTTTTTACCAAGCATTGATCTACTGGCAATATTGACTATTCTGCCCTGACCTAGGGCTAGCATCGAGGGCAATACTGCCTGAGTTAATTCCAAAGCTACGGTTAAATTAAGATCAATTATCTTTTGATAATTTTGCGCAGTAACTTCGAGCAATCCCTGTAACTGATTGAACCCAATGTTATTCACTAAACGGTCAATCGGAAAAGAGGTGGTAATTTCTTTGAATATTTGGTTTCTAGATGAAATATCAGAAAGATCAGCTAAAAATAATTGCCCTTTAAAGGTTGGGTCTGGATTTCGAGCAATCCCTATGACTGATTGGCCTTGCTCAATCAGTAAATCAGAAATTGCCCTACCGATTCCATTGGTTGCCCCCGTAATCAAGGCGTATGACTTATATTCCATTATTAAGGTTTTGGATCCGCAATAGTGATTCGATTCATGACACGTCGATGACCTTGATTATCATTACTCGCACAATTTTGGAGAAAGCTTTATAGATATCCCAAGGCCAAAAATTTCTGTGCCAAGCGACACTCTTAATGGCCTCGCTTCTAAAGCTGAAGAAATTAAATCTAACTCCAAAACTTGTTTAGTTATCTTTTTAATTAATATTTTCTCTATCAACATTTATTAAATACTATCTATAGTTCTTGTTATTAAATACTTATGGTTTACCCGTAGCCCAAACTATTGTCAGTTTAGGCCCAAAACTAAAAAGAGTTTATCTACAGTAAACCATTGCAGCAGTTCAAAAAGCAAGCCTCAAATTTTACTAAACATAGATAACTAGCCAATAGAATAGAGATTCGCGCTAAGCAGCATCATAAAAAGTTGTAAATTTTGCAGTAGTAGCTTGCGCATTTGGATCAGTTTTAACATTTATAACCGCTGGAATGCCTGCTTGAACAGCTAATTTTGCCGCCTCCAATGCTGCACGTATTTCATTTGGATTTTCAACATAACTAGCATGGCAGCCAAGTGATTTTGCAAGCTCATGATACCTAGTGAGACCCAGATCTCTACCTGGTTTGGTTTTTGATGGGTCAGAAGTCCACCCCCCATTTAGACTTATTATTGTTATGAGTGCAATCCCATGTCGAACTGCTGTATCTAACTCCATCACATTCATACCTAAAGACCCATCCCCATGTAAGCAAATAACTTGACGGTCTGGGCTTGCAATTTTAGCGCCAATTGCGTATGGTAAGCCAACCCCCATTGTGCCAAATGTACCTGAATTTATCCGATGCCCAGGGAAATATGAAGGTATGGATTGCCTTCCAAAGTTTAGGATTTCCTGACCATCCACAACTAAAATTGCATCTCGATCCATAAAATCCCTAATTTCACGGCAAAGTCGGAGTGGGTGAATTGGAGTGCTATCTGAGTTTAAAAGAGTCTCTTGTTTTGCTGATCCCTCAAGGTGTTTTATATGCAATAAATTACGCCAATCTACATATTTATTTGGCATTAGTAATTTATTATTTGCGACTAATAATTGCTCTAGAATAGATTTTATGTCGCCCACAAGACTAAGATCTACATTAGATGTAGTTGCGATTTCTTCTGGATCAACATCAATACGAATAAACTTCGCATTTAAATTAAACCGGGGTGTTTTTAAGTTACCAATAACATAATTGATTCTTGTTCCAAGAACAATAACAAGATCAGCATCACGAAATGCAGTAGATCTAGCGTTTAAGTAGCAATATTCATGATCCTCAGGAATGACCCCGCGACCCTGCGGTGTAGTGAAAAACGGAATCCCAGTGTCATCAACAAACTTTTTTAGAACATCAGATGCCTGAGACCAAATTATGCCACTTCCACTTAAGATAATTGGTTTTTTGGCTAAATTAAGCATCTGAAGAACTTTACTTATTGAATTTGAATTGGCTCCCGATGGCTCTTGAATATTTCGGTTATAGTCTGGCCAATCAATTGTGGACTCTTCGATTTTTTGATACAACAGATCACCAGGAAAATCAAGATAGACGGGCCCTGGTTTCCCAGACATCGCAATGGCAAATGCCTTATTAATTAATTCCGGAATTCTTCGGACTTCATAAACTCTTTCCGCCCACTTTACTAGTGGCCGCATAGCTGCAACTTGATCGAATTCCTGAAATGAGCCAGTGCCCCATTCTTTTAAGGGGCTAGATCCGCCCAGAGCAACTATAGGAGTGCAATCCATAAGAGAGGTGGCAAGGCCTGTGCCAAGATTGAGAGTTCCCGGGCCAGAAGCAGTTATACAGACTCCTGGCTTAACACGTAATCTAGCGTAAGCGTGGGCCATCATAGCAGCGGCTTGCTCATGCCGCACATCAATGGAGATAATTCCTTCTCGTATGCATGCACTTTCAGTGGCAAGCATCGGCCCCCCCATGAGATAAAACATAGTATCTACGCCCTGATGTTTCAGGGCTTTTGCAATAATATCGGATGCTTGAAGTAACATTATTAATTATTCCGGTTCAATATTTTTTAATTAATTTAAGTGGGCAATATATTGCCGGCCTTGGTAATTGGCGCTTGCCTAATTATTCCTCTTTTGTTCAATTCAAATACTTCTTCTTTGGTTAATGAGGTGTAATCCATTAAAACTTGATTGGTATCTCTACCATTTTTACCTCCAGATCTAACAATACGTCCTGGAGTTAAAGACAACTTTGGCACAACACCTGGAAGAACTAGGGTATCAAGTTCATCATCAGGTACCTGTGGCAACATATCTCTTGCTTTAAAATGCGGATCATTAAAAATATCTTCTACAGTAAAAATTTTAGACACAACTACATCAGATTTAATTAAAAAAGACTCGGCTTCGTCAAGATTTTTGCCTCTTACCCATTTGGCGATGATTGGATCAAGCACATCCTCATTTTTTGCACGTTCAATTGGATCTGCAAAGCGCGGATCATCTGCCAACTTTTCCTGATCAATCGCTTTCATTAGCCTTCGGAAAAGAGAGCTATTGGCAGCTGAAATATGAATATAACCGCCATCTTTAGTTTTATATAAATTACTTGGGACATGGCCTGGAAGGCGCGATCCAGCCCTGCTAGCAATCTTCTTAAGTTTATCGTAGCTTGGTACTTCTGACCGTAAAAAACTAAACGCTGACTCAAATAATGAGGCGTCAATGCACTGCCCTTCGCCAGAATGCTCGCGATGAATTAATGCTACAAGTATCCCCATTGCTGCATACATTCCCGCAATATAGTCAGTCAAAGGAACCGCAACCCGAGAAGGAGGAAGATCTGGGTCTCCTATTAAGTGCCGCAATCCACTAGCTGCTTCACCTATCACTCCATAACCAGGCCTGAATGAATAAGGCCCCTCTTGCCCAAATCCACTTACTCTAGCCATAATAATTTTTGGGTTAATTTTTTTCAAATCGAGATAACCCAAGCCCCACCCTTCTAATACTCCTGGTCGAAAATTTTCAATAACAATGTCACACTGGCTTACTAATTCGCAAATAATTTTTTGTGCTTCAGGAGTTTTCAAATCCAAAGAAATAAGTTTTTTATTACGCATCATGCTGGCAGCGTATAGCGACTTATCTTTAATTCGATCCCCCATAGCTCTTACAGGATCGCCCTCAATTTGTTCGACCTTTATCACTTCGGCACCAAAATCACCCAAGAAACTTCCGCAAAAAGGACCTGCTACTAGGGATCCCAACTCAAGCACGCGATAATTTGAGAGAGCCCCTATAGATTTTTCTCCATAGGAATTAGTAATTTCCATAAATATTGACTGCCTATTTAATTATTAATTTAATTAACTTCCCGATTTCATGGCCGCCTCAGGAAAGCATAACTCCTGCCAAGTTGCTGGCTTGGAATCTATTCTGCCAATTTGGTGCATGAAATTAGCGAATTTCATCAATCCATTTGGAGTCGAGGTAAATTCAATTCGAGGGTCGACTACAATTTTATCAATTAAATCAACTTGATCACCTTTTAATGAAGCTAAATCAATATAAATTCGACCAGCTGCTTTTTTATCAGAATTGATAATTTTCATTGATTCATCTAATGCTTCAATAAATGATTTATAAAGGCGTGGGTTTGCTTCACGAAATTTATTAGTTGTATATACAACATTAAAATTATGCTGTCCTAGAACATCTGCAGAGTTGATAACAAGCTTTATTTTTGGGTTTTCAAGCTCTTGAAACATGTATGGGGGTGCAGTAAAGTGGGCAGTGATTTCGCTCTTACCAGATAATAGTGCAATCATCCCATCGGGGTGTTTCATTGAAACTGTAATATTATCAAGTTTTGAATAATTTTCATTGCCCCATTCTTTTGCTGCCGCCATCTGAAGAACAATAGCTTGCAATGAAACTTTTACGGCCGGTAGTGCAATCTTATCTTTATTAGTAAAGTCTTTTAAACTTCGAATATTAGGGTTTGCAGTATTTAAAAAAACAGGGATATTATTTAATCCTGCAGCAACTCGTACCTTGGATTCACCTTTAGTTTTGCTCCACAAAGACAAAAATACTGGAATTCCTGCCGCCGCAAAATCTAAATTATTTGATAAAAGCGCGTCATTCATTGAAGCGCCCCCTCCTAATTGGATCCAACTTATCTTTACGTTATCTAAGCCATTCTTTTGAGCATATTTTTCAATTAAGGATTGTTTTTGCATGACTAGAAATGGAAGATATGCTATCCCAAATTGCTGAGCAAGGCGAAGTTCAGTGGCTTCAGCGGCCATAGATGGATTTGAAGATATAAAAAATATTGCAGATACTAAGATTGTTAATAAATTTTTTATAAACCTCATTTTGAATGCCTCCAATTGAATATCTTAACTACCTGAATATTGATGAACATTGTCAAAAAACATGTCTTGCCATTTATCCGGCTTTCGTTTAATTAAGCCAAGTTGAAAGACGAATTCTGAATATGCCATCACAGCCTTAGGCGTATTAGTAAACTCTACATCCGGGCTAGATAATATTTCCATTAGCTCATCAATGGATTCCGTGCTTTTTGATTCCTTGATATAGATTTCAGCAGCAGCGCGCTTATTATTTTTAATAAAGTTTATAGCTTCAGACATTGAAATTACGTATGCTTCATACAATTTTGGATTATTTTTTCTAAATTTAACAGTTGTCCAACTAGCTGTAAAAGTAAATGGGCCACCCATAATTTCTTTCGAAGTTAAGATCGTATGAACCCTGGGATCACGTAATTGTTGATATTGAAATGGGGGCGCTGAAAAACTGGCCGAAATATTGTTATTTATTAAAGCAAGAGTAGCGTCGGGATGAGCCATAGAAACTGTTAGGCGATTCATCTTTTCCACATGCTCACTTCCAAGCTGTTTTTTTGTAGCAATTGCCAAAAGTACCGCTTGATTAGATGTTTTAATTGCTGGCATTGCAATTTTATCTTTTTCTGAAAAGTCTTTGATTGTTTTTATGTTTGGATCATTTGTATTTAGATATAGTGGCATTTGGCTCATTACTGCTGCAATTTTTACTTGATTTTCACCATTAGTTTTACTCCAGAGCGTAATGAATGGTGGTATTCCTCCGGTTGCAAAATCTAAACTATTTGACAGGAGCGCATCGTTCATATTTGACCCTCCTGCAAACTTAGCCCATATGATTTTTGTTGTACCAAGTCCCTTTAGTTTGATATTTTTTTCTAATAGTTCTTGAGATTTAATTACTGCCATTGGTAGGTAGCCTATTCCCCACTGTTGAGCAATTCTAATTTCATCGGCCTCAGCTAGAGCATTTGATTGGATTCCAACGCCTGCCACAAACCAGATTAGAGCCGCATAATATTTAGGTGATCTTAAGATATTCATCTTTTAAGTAGTATAGTTATATTTATTATAATAATATAACTATGCGCTTCACCAGCTTCGATTGTCAATAGCAAAGTTTGTTTTCTACCTTAGGATAAACCCTTACTGTAAGGGTTTATCCTCCAGGTAACGCTATGAAATTAGTTTTGCATGCCCCATTTTCTTATTGTTTTTGCCTCAATACTTTTAAAAATAACATTTTCCACTGCTAAACCTATGAGGATTACGGTAAAAAGACCAGCAAAAACATTTGGTATCTCTAATAAATTTTTATTTTCATAAATGAACCATCCAAGTCCTCCCGATCCAGAAGAAACACCAAATACAAGCTCTGCAGCTATGAGCGTACGCCAAGCAAAAGCCCATCCAATTTTTAATCCAGCTAATATACTTGGGAAGCCAGCAGGAATCAAAATTTTAGTTACAAATCCAAAATTTGATAGTCCATAATTGTTTCCGACCATACGGAGTGTTGGGGAGACAGATAAAAAACCAGAGTGCATATTGAGTGCTACTGGCCAAAGTACCGCATGTATGAGGACAAAAATGATGCTTCCATTTCCAAGCCCAAACCATATTAGTGCCAAAGGAAGTAATGCAATGGCCGGCAATGGGTTGAACATGGAGGTAAGTGTCTCAAGGAAATCATTACCGATTTGCGTTGTTATAGCCGCAACAGTAAGAAGTGTAGCTATAACAAGTCCGGATAAATACCCAATTAATAGAATTTTGATTGAATAAAAAACTTTTTCAAGCAGGCCACCAAAAACTATAGCGTCTCCAAAAGCAACGATTGTTGATGTGAACGTAGGAAAGAGAAGTGGATTATCCAAGTAACGCGCATAAATTTCCCATATTGTCGCTAAAAGAAATAATATAAAAGTTTTTCTAATAAATCCGAAAGAATATATTTTTTCCCATAAAGTGAGAGGAACTTCTGTAACACCAAAAACTGAACTCAGAGAATTATTAAAAAATTCAGGGCGTTGTATAAATTTCTCATCCATTGATTAACTCCGAATTTATTTCATCCTTATTAAAAAGCATTTCGTGGATATTTTCGGAGAGATGCTTTCCATTAATTGGGTCGATAGGATCGGTCCCATCACTATTGATTTCAGCCCTAACCCTTCCAGGGTGTGGTGATAACAATAAAATTCTATTGCCAATACGTAATGCCTCAGAAATTGAATGCGTAACAAACATAATGGTAAATCGTGTTTCATCCCATAATCGCAAGAGCTCATCTTGCATATTTCGTCGCGTTAACGCATCAAGAGAGGCAAATGGCTCATCCATTAAAATAATTTCAGGCTCCATTGCCATTCCACGAGCTATCGCAACTCTTTGCTTCATGCCGCCAGATAGAGTGTGCGGGTAATTATTTGCAAACTTAGTTAAATTAACTTTTTCAATGTAATAAAGCGCCTTTTCTTGCGCCTCGCTATTGCCAAGCTTGCCTGAAGACACTAATGCAAATACAATATTTTCCTTAACAGTTTTCCAAGGTAGCAACTGATCAAATTCTTGAAAAACCATAACCCTATCAGGGCCGGGTCGAGTTATTTGAGTCCCTTTAAGTAAAATTGACCCTTCTACTGGGAATAAAAAGCCGCCAATTGCTTTAAGCAATGAAGATTTGCCACATCCTGACGGTCCCAGCAGCACAAATCTATCCGAGGAATAAGTGTCAAAATTGACTCGGTATGTAGCCGTTACCAAGTAGTCCTTGGTCTTGTATTGCAAAGTTACATCACGAACCTGCAAAATAGGGTTATCAGACATGGAACTCCTATCAAACTGATATTAATTGAAATTAGTATTAAGCAGCTTTACACAATTCATCGTAATATTTTGATTCTTAATACTATACTCCTGATAATTTTTAATACTATAAAATATGGGTAATTGACCATGAAAATTCCGCAATCAGATTTTGCCCCACTATATCTGCAGTTAGCAAATTTACTGGAGCAAAGGATTAAAACTGGGGAATTTCCACTCCAAAGTCAATTACCTACTGAAATTTTACTTGCTAAAGATTTTGGTGTGAGTCTGATTACAGTTCGTGGGGCTATGAAAGTTTTAATGAATAAAGGTTTGGTTGAGCGATTTCCTGGAAAGGGTACATTCGTAATAAGCCCCTCAGAAAGCCTCACAATGTGGGGGTTGGGTAGCTTAAATGAGCTTGACCTAACAACAGTCAAGTCTGATATGAGTACATTATTTTCAAAAATAATTAATTTACCAGTTTGGCTTCAGAAGCCAATGGAGCTTGCGGTACCATCTAAAATTAATTGGATGCGTAATGTTCGCTCGAAGCACGGCGAGCGATTTATGCTTTCAGATGTATATCATCCTCCTGTTTTTAGCCCTATTATTCGTTCTAAAAAATTTAGTAATTTACTTTCTGAACGAAAGTTAGTAATCCTTGCCATTTGTGATTTAGAAGGTATTCAATTAGGTGAAATTCGTCAATCTCTTACTGCGACCCTAGCAAAAGGGGAGATAGCCGTAGCGCTTAATATTGATGAAGGCATTCCATTGCTGCTAATTGATCGAATTTTTCTTGACACCCATGGACGAGTAATTCAGTTTGGACGAACGCACTATCGGGTTGATCACTATGGCTATGAGCTAAATCTTCGTTTATATGAAGAGAAATCAAAAATTAGAAAAAAGACTATCCATAAAAAATTATTTTAAATAAATTTAATATATTTTTAGGTGGAAAATTATTCTTTTAATCCGTTGGTTATTAGTTCGACTTGAGCTAACGCGAAAAGTGGTGGACACTAACTTTGTGAAGCAAAGTTATGTGGGAGTCAATCCCGTGACCCACCATATAGAATGTGGTCGGTACCGGACACATGGTTTACACCCCCATAAAGCCCATCTTCGTACTTTCATTCCACGGCATAGAGTGATACCCCAGTCCGACTTAAATTAATAATCAATTATGCATCGACTTTTTTAAAAAAATTGAGCGCAAGCTGATTGAAAGCATCTGCCCTTGCTGAGGTGAAAGCATGTCCTCCCCAATCTAATTCTACAAATTGAGAGTTTTTAATGAGCGTATGTAATTCCTTGGTCAAATAGGATGGAACCAAAAAGTCATCTACCGCAGTTGTTACCAGGGTCGGTAAATTAATGTTGGATATAGATGCCCTACCGTCATACTCCAAAAATAGATTAATCTTTTCCAATAGCAGATCTACTAAGGGAAAATTGGCGGTCATTGCTTTTCCATCTTCCTTTAATAGAGCATCATGCTCAGAAATCCACTTTGGCGGGTATAAAAATAAAGGCTGAGCATCAACATAGGCTTCAGGCCCGGAGCTTTTGAGAATTTTCTTTCTAACCTCAAAGCAGCGTGCTAAATAAGGATCTGCTTTTGCCCAGGCATTTACCACCAATAAACTTCGTAATCTAGATGAGTCGATCTGAGCTAATTCAATCCCAACAATAGCCCCTATAGCATGTCCCACAAAATGTGCCTCAGAAATCATCAATGCATCAAGAACTGCCATCACATCCTCGGCCATTCTTTTAATTGATTGTTGACCGATAATTTCTCGACTACTTTTGCCTGAGCCGGCCTGGTCATAAAGTATGATCCGATGACTCTTTGAAAGTGATAACACTTGTGGAGTCCAAAAATGTGCGGCGCCACCCATACCAGCAGATAAAATGATTGGTGAGCCAATTGAACCAATCATCTCGTAGTGAATTTGCACGCCCTGACTAGCGACAAAAGGCATTTTTATAGAACCTTTAATCCATGACAAAATTCATCAGTTTTGCAGGTCCAACCAAAGAAATTTTGAATGTTATATATCGTCGCCTGCTGAATGAAGTCGGGCCCCGCTTGATGTGTCGCATCCTCTAACATTACACTAAAGTACTCCAGGAAAAAGCCGTCACGCATGGTAGATTCAACGCAAACATTTGTAGCGATTCCACAGAAAATCAGATTTCGAATTCCATAGCTTCTTAATAAACTATCAAATTGCGTATTAAAGAACCCGCTATAGCGTGTTTTCGCAATTAGAACTTCTTTGGGGCCCGGCTTAAATTCCTCAATCAACTCATAATCCCAACCACCCCGAGATAAAAGTTTTCCCTGTAATTCAGGATTTTTTTTCATAGTTTTAAGGGCATTTGATTTATACCAGTTTGGCGAACCAGGTCCACCAGCCTCAACATAATTCTTATCCCAACCATTTTGAAAGAAAAAAACTTTCATTCCGACTTTTCTCGACATTTCTAGAGCTTGAGAAATTTTTTTAATTACTTTTTTAGCGCCAGATATATCAAATCCAGCTAGGTCAAGATAGCCCCCTTTTGAAGCATATGCATTCTGCATATCTACTACGATCAAAGCGGTTTGTGAAAGATTTAATTCAAGCTCTTCAGGCTTTGTATCTAACTGAAATATTTTTGAATCCTTATTTAATTGATTGGTTTTATTAATAAGCATGTTCTTCACTCTTTAGGAAAAATTTCTCAAGATTGAGCAAATTTGATAAAAATTATTATCGCTAGATCTCTAAATTTGAATTTCTAAATCTGTCCATATTTGGTCGAAATACTTTTGATAATCTAAGTTTTTTCGGACATGAACTGGATCTCTATCTGATAATGACAATTCAATATCGTAAATTTTTTTAACGTATGAAGGTCGATGACTCAGCACCAACACTCTATCTGCCATCGTAATAGCTTCGCTAATATCATGCGTAACAAGGATTGCACTTTTACCTCTTTCGCGAATAATTTTCATTACTTCACCCTGCAAAAGAATTCGTGTTTGAAAATCAAGGGCGGAAAAAGGTTCATCCAATAGAATTACATCAGGATCAAAGGCAAGTGTCCTCATAAAAGCTACCCGCTGCCTCATGCCTCCAGATAGCGTGGCAGGCAGATTATTTTCGAAGCCCTTTAAACCATAAGCCTCAATCAATTGCATCGCTTTTTCGCGCGCCACCTTATCACTTACCCCTCTCACCTCAAGCCCTAAGATAACATTTTCGATGACGGTACGCCATGGCAAAAGCATATCTTTTTGGAGCATGTATCCCACTTGTCCAGCAGCGCCCTGAACAAGTTTTTCTTGAACATGTACTGAGCCTTGAGTCGGCTCAATCAAGCCAGCGATCACATTAAAAATAGTTGTTTTGCCACAACCAGAGGGTCCAACCACTGCCAGAATCTCATGCTCTCGTAGATCAAATGAAACCTCTCCAAGTGCTATTAAATCAGGCATCCCAGGATTCTGAAAAACCATTCCTATTGAGTCAACCCTCATTACCACCTTAGATTTACTAGCTTGAGTGGAATTACTCTCAACATTAGCCATTTTTTTGATCTCTATTCGACTTTTGGTATTCATTTTCAGCGGTCATTAAATATTTAATAACGTAGTCATTAAATTCGTCCGGCAATACTTGAGATATTGCGTGACCGCCAGTCTCAAAAAAATGTGTCTCAGCATGTGGGATATAGCCAGCAATCTCTTCAGAGTAAAAAATTGGGGTTAGATGGTCATCTTTAGCGCAAATAATTGCCGTTTGACATTTAACTTCTCGAAGCTTCTCTTCTGGGCCATACGCACAAATAGCATCAATACGGCTACACATAATTTCACTAGGGGGCAATGCGTTAGCTGATGCCTGCTCACCAGCTTCAATATCATTAATATTTTGACTGACATACCATGGAGGCATCAAAAATAACGGTGTCGTTTGGACATACGCCAAAGGCCCGCTATCCAATAAAACTCTTTTCCTGACATCAAAACATCTTTGAAAATAACTATCCTTCCTGGCCCACCCAGAATACATTACTGCGCTTCGAATTCTTTCTGGGTAGCGCATAGCCATATCCTGAGCCATTACCGCTCCCGTTGAGTGACCAACAATATGCGCGCTTTTAAGATCTAGCTCATCCATTACTGCAATCATGTCATCGGTCATCAGCTCAACTGAATATTTCAATTTATCCTTACTCGACTTCCCCGTTCCCCGGTGGTCATGTAAAACTAAATGAAAATTCTCTGAAAATGACTTCACTTGGGGTTTCCAATACCCTGAAGCTCCTCCGATGCCAGCTACCAATAAAACTGGGGTGCCTTTTCCTAGACTCTCGTAATAAATCTCGCCTTGATGGTTGGCTTTAGCGAATGGCATTTCAATTAACCCCTCATATAAAAATTAATTCCAGCGAAACCTTTTCTCGATTAAAGTCACCCCATAATCAAGAATAAGTGCTAATGCCATCATTGAAAATAAGCCGACCCAAACAGTATTCAAATCGTAAATTGTCCCAGCGTAGTAAACCAGATAACCTAGTCCTTCTTTGGCGGCAATATATTCCCCTACTACTGCACCAATCAGTGCAAATCCCACATTTAAGCGTAATCCAGAAACAATCCAAGGGATTGTTGAAGGAACAATCACCTTTCTGAAAGAGGTCATACTCGTTGCGCCTAAAGAGCGCATCAGACGAATCAAGTCCTGGTCAACCTGCTGGGCACCACTGAAAGCGGTAACTAAAGAAACAATAAAACAAATAATTGCCGCAATAGCAACCTTGGATTCCATACCTAAACCAAACCAAACAATAATTAAAGGGGCGAGCGCAATCTTGGGCAAGCCATTAATCGCAACAATAAATGGCCTAAGAACCTTAGCAAATGTTGGGGTAAGCCATAAACTAAGCCCTATTAAGCTCCCCAAAAAACTTCCAATAAAGAACCCTAATGCGGACTCAAGAGCAGTGATCCATGTATGCTTTAATAAACTGAGATCACTGATTTGCTCGATAAATTTAATAAAAATACCACTTGGCAATCCATATAAATAAACCTTTAGCAAACCTGTACGAATGGCCAATTCCCACGCTCCAAAAAAGGCTACTATCAGCCCTATTTGTGCGAGCAGAATTTTTAACCATACTGAACCAAAGAAAGATCTAGTCTTAAGCATGGCCATTACAATTATTTTTTAGGCAAGTGAGCAGTAGAAGATATTTCTACTAGAAATTCAGGCTTAACTAAATCAGCCTTGATGCAGTAACGAGCCGGGTATGGACTAGAAAAATATTCCTTATACACAATGTTCATCGCCGCATAGTCTTTGAGATCTTTTAGGAAGATTGCGTTGTACACCACATCATCCATAGTGCCCCCAGCAGATTCAACTACAGATTTAATGGACTCAAGAATTGCTCGGCACTGCGCGCCGGCATCTCCTATTCCTATGGTTTTGCCTTCAGTATCCATGGCCAGCATTCCAGATACATATAAAATATTATCAGCCACTACTCCCGGTGAATAAGGTGCTAGAGGTGGTGGTGATCCCGTTGGGATAACTGGGGTTCTTGGCATATTGACTCCTTTAGTTGGTTAAACCAAAATCTTTGGCTGCTTTTATCGCAAATGTGTTGTCCACCATTTGCGAATAATCTAGAGTTTGCTTCAAGGTTCCTGCGCCTGCTTCATGCTTCATGATTGCATCCCAATCTACCTTCGTGATGATCGGATTACGGGGTACAACATATGGCGCTTTCATGAAATTTGCTGAGCCAATTTTGATGACTTCTTTGGGTACCTGGGGAAATTCCTGAGCACTAATGTCAGCAAACATATTAGGGTCAGTGTGTAATAATTTCATCGCCTCAGCTAATGCATTACAAAATGCTTGAACCGTAGGCCCATTAGCCTGAACATAACTTTCAGTACAAAAAATTGATGTAAATGCTATTGGCCCAAGAATATTAGCAAAAGAAAATACGTTCTCTAGTCCAAATTGTTCTACACCAATCGTAGCATCCCAGTCAAAAGCAATCGCCACGTCTGCTCGGCCGTCTTTTACAGCAGTCGCTTGGGCTCCGGGAGGTAACTCAATAAATGTAATTCCCGAATCCTTAGGATCGAACCCACCGATCATACGCATAATATAAGTTGGGGTTGAGATCGTATTTGACGGAAATCGTAGAGTAGCAATTCTTTTTCCTTTGAAATCGTTTAAGGAGTTAATTTTTGTTCCGGGCTTAGCAATTGCAAAAAGAGAAATTCCTCCTGCAATCTTTGCTACGCACTTCATCTTTCCGCCTTCTAATGTTGCATTGACTGACATCCCCGTTCCAGTGCAAGCAAACTGCCCCCTACCTGAAAGTAAAACTGGCACCGGCAAAGCAATGCCCCCCGCAGTAGAAAGATCAACATCTAAGCCATGCTTTATAAATAAACCCTTCTTCAGCGCTGTATACACAGGTGTATAGAGTGCAATATGGATCGCCTCTGAAAGAACAACTTTAGTTCTTTGTTGGGCATTTACATTAAATGGTATTGAAGATGCCAGGGCTAAACCACCTATTCCTCCCAACACTTTTCGCCTGCTCAGCGATTCCAAATTAGTGTCAATCGTTAAAATATCTTTTGCTGATAATTTACTCATGCTTAAATCTCCAATTGCAGGTTAGATGAAAAATGAAGTCGTTACTTTGAATATCTTTTTAAAATAAGTGTGAGTTATCCTAACATACATATAAAATTTATATTTCTAGTGGGCTCAAGAGGACTTGAGACTTGGACCAAAGAGGTATTTGATACTCTTTCTTAAACACTATTCAATATATATCTTTCTTTCCTTAATCAAAATTTTTAATCTAGCTCTTTCAGTCTCAATCTTCATTTTCATCTGCTCTGGAGTGTCGGCAATCACCTCCATCCCTGCCGCAGCAAATCGTTCCTTAACAGCTGAATCATTAAGAACTAAATTAACATCCTTATAGATTTTTTGGACTACTGCATTTGGTGTACCCTTAACCCCCACTATGCCAAACCAACCTTTAGCTTCGTATCCGGGAACGGTCGCTGCGATAGTACGTACCCCAGGAAGTTGGTTAACTGGTTCAAGTGAAGCTACTCCGAGAGCCCTTAATTTTCCACCTTTGATTAAAGGTAAAGATGGGGTAATTGCACAAATACAAAAATCTAATCCCCCCCCAACAAGATCAACAAGCGCAGGGGGATCGCCTTTATAGGGTATAGAATTTGCAGAAATACCCGACATGTAAAGAAAATTTTCACTTGCTATATGACTTTGAGACCCAATTCCTGCATGCCCAAAAGATAATGAACCGGGATTTTCTTTAGCGGCCTTAAGCAAATCCTCAACAGTTTTAAACTTAGAATTTATTGGGACTGAAAGCACTAGTGGGGCTGAAGAGACTGTAGTAATGGGGACAAAATCTCTATCAGGATTATATTTTAGGTTCGAGTAAATATATTCATTTGCCGTTAAAACTGCGCCCGCTGGGAAAAATAAGGTGTATCCATCGGCCGGAGACTTTGCAACCTCAACTGCTGCAATTGACCCGCCAGCACCCACCTTATTCTCTACAAAAAGTGTTTGTCCCCAAATTGTAGATAATTTTTCAGAAAGTATTCTTGCGGGTATATCAGTAGCTCCGCCAGCAGGAAATGGAACCACTAGACGTACAGATTTTTGTGGCCAATTTTGAGAATAGGCGGTCACTGAAAATATCATACAAAAAATTACTAAGCTTATTTTTTTCACAATTTGTCTCCGGAAATTATAATTATTATATTATCTGAATTTCTTAACTAAGTACCTTATATTAAATAAATTTACTCCTCATGGTTATATAAAATATTTTTATTTAAGTTAATCCAAATATCATTATTTCTAATTTCAGTTTCATAATTAGAGAGTCGGCACTCAGAGTCCCCTAGAGGCTCACAGGATGGAATGCTCCATTGCCATAAATGCTTATCGCAAGTTAATGTTTCCCCATCAAAAAAACCGTCTATTAATGCGTTATCCATATGCGGGCAAGAAGGGGGAATTGCAACGAAGCCTGCAGCACCATTGATAATAATAAAGTTAACCTCGCCAATACAAAAGGCTTTCATGGCCCCTATAGCAATATCTTCTGTTCTACAAACTTTGTTCCAGGTCATTTTTATGCTTAGAACGGAATATGGGATCCAACATCAATTTGACGTGTTTCCAAAACAACATTTCTATCAATAAATTCGGCTTTAAATGATTCACTATCCACTCTTATTTGATCAATATATTTTCCTACTGCAAATAATTTAGTCTGGCCAGAATATAAATGTGAATTTAAACCGTCTAACTCGGTACGATACAGAGAAAATATGCTAACTACATCATATACATTCGTTGTGTTAGTCGGATTAATTTGATAAACCGTAATGTGCCTAGTAAGGGGTGAATGGTTAGTGTTGTGTTTTGGGAGAATATCTAAAATTCCCTTAAGCCCTTGCCAATTTCTCTCCATCCAACACTGTTCTTTTTTGATTTCAGGGCTGTAATTAGTAATTCTATAGTTAAATTTATCTTTATCGCAGAAAGATAAAAACTTTTCCCAATCTTCACTGTTTAAAGCCAAACAACTTTCATATATACAAACTTCAATGGCCTGCTTTGTCATTAAATCTAGTAATGGCATTTAAAATCCAATCAAAAAATTATTTTTATTTATAAACTGCTAGCTTTTTTTTCCATACGCTTAGACCATTCCGCATAATAAGATCGCAAGCCAATCTCATCATGAATCGTAGAGTCTTCTTCTCTAGCCATTAATAAATGTTTAATATTCGACCCATTTCCCATCGCCGCTGTTTGATTTTGCACAGCCAATAAATCTTCCATTAAATTTCTACCAAACGGCCCCCATATCGTGTCGTGGTCTGCGATTCGTTCTTGCCGCTGCTCTGGGGTATCACCTTTTAATCCCAGGCCACGAATTTCAATCAATGTTTCTTTCTCGCTAATTGGGGTCATTACGCTGACCCTAAGACAAGAAGCTCGAAGGCTATAGGTACAGCTTGGAAATATATTTAATTGTTTCCAGCCATTTTTAGGCATTCCCGGGAATGTTAAGTGCCTATCCTTGCTTCCCTCATATGCATCGTAGGTTACCGTTGTCAATCCTGTTGCAGCATGACCATTATCAAAGACCGAGTATTTGCGATCAAAATATCCCTTTTGCAGCATTCCTGTCGCTCTATTGTGATAGTGCATATAGTCGTGATAGAACTCCCGACTTGTTTCATGCCATAGCTTGTAATTCGTAGGGATAATTGACTTTTGGTAATGAAATATCTCCAAAGGCTCAGAATCTAACTCCGTACTCATTAAATCAAAAGCATCTCCAACAAAGGCAGATAGCGACTCACAGTTGTCGTCTAAATTAACCCATATAAAACCACCATGGGCTATCTCTGAGCGAATTTCCCGCAAACCAATGTCTGCTTTACATAGCCTATCTTGATAGCCTTGCTTTTCCCTGGGGATATCTACGCAGTGCCCCATAGCATCAAATTGCCACCCATGAAACATGCATGTCATATTTTTAGGATTTCCTGATGGCTCTGCATTCAATAGATTACCTGCAGGATTTCGCATAATCGTATTGCCACGATGGGGGCAAACATTTAAGAAGGTTCTAATTTTATTATCCGGCCCTCTAACTGAAATTAAGGGTTTATTTCCAGCTACCCCAGTTGTCCTGTAGTCATATTTATTTGGTAATTCACTTTCATGGCAAATTGGCAACCAAACTTTATTAAATATTTTTTCTATTTCTTCATTAAAGATATCTGGATTTGTATATACGCCCGTTTCAATAAAGTGAGTCTCTGGTAATTTTGGCTTTTCAAACCATGACTTTGAATTTTTTGATGAGCCAGTCTTTTGACCAACCTTAGTTAACATTGACTTACTTCCTGACTCAATAGTTTCTTTCATTTTTAATTTTTACCTTTTATCCATGAAAATTGTTTACTTAGCCTTCTTTTCTAATGCATCAACTATGGCCTTACAAAAATAAGGGATGTCGCTAGGCTTTCTGGAAGTAATAATATTTTGATCTATAACTACGGGGCTATCGCTGTATATTCCACCCGCATTTTCGATATCATCTTTAATCTGAGAAGCCCCTGTAACTTTTACACCGCTAATGAGTTGAGCAGAAATCAAAACCCACGTACCATGACAGATTGCTGCAATAAGCGCACCATTAGAGTAATTCTTCTTAATAAGTTGAATAACATCGTTATCAACACGCAATAAATCAGGTGCATACCCTCCCGGAATAATTATTAAGTCAAAGCTATTAGCTAATGCTTCTTTTGCGCTCATGTCTGGGTTAGCTGGATAGCCCAACTTTGATTTATATAAATTGGTAGTTGGAGCAATAATTTTTACTTCAACGCCAATTTCCTGAAGTCTATAAATGGGGACCCAAACTTCCATCTCTTGGTAAAGATTTTCAACCAGCATTCCAGCAATTGCTTTAGCCATATTTAATTTTCTTTCCACTCATTCGAATGACTTAAAGAGGCCAATATACTACTAAATTCATATTTACGTATCATTAGGGTTAATACTGAATAAGCCATGTTAAATAATTCGAAAAAAATAATTCGCCAATCGCCAAAAACAAAAGGTTCGACATTGCTTTACAAGCAAGTTAAGACTGATTTAATTGAGTCCCTAAGAAAATCTGAATGGAGGCCCGGGGAGGCATTACCAAGCGAAGCTAAATTGGCCTCTAAATATGGCGTTGGAATTTCGACGGTTCGTGCTGCAATAGCAGAACTTACAATCGCAAATCTTTTAATTAAGATTCAGGGAAAGGGGACATTTGTAGCTGACCATAATTCAAATTCGGATATTTATCGCTTTTTTAGACTCATCAGAAAAGACGGTGAAAAAATATTACCAGTTAGTCAATTAGTCTCTTTCTCAAAAATACCAAGCTCCCAAAAGAGTAATGATCAATTTAATTTAAGTGATAAACAAAAGCAGCTTGGGTTTTATAATATACAAAATATTCTTTTTGTAGATGATAGTCCAACTATATTCTCAACTATTTTAGTTCCGGCCTATCTTTTTCCAGGGATGACAAAAGCTACTTTACTTAAAGGCAGTAGCACCTTGTACTCCGTTTATCAAAAATCTTTCGGTATAACAATTACTAGATCATCCGAACAATTGGTTGCAAGTAAAGCCGATGCCTTAGCTGTTAAAAATCTTAAGCTTAATAAAGGCGATTCAATTATTGAAATTAATCGCTTAGCATATACATTTGGAGGGACTTTAATTGAAAAGAGAAATAGTAAGGTTAATACTAAATTATTTTATTATGAAATAAATGAAGGTGAACTTTAATACGCCGTAAATTTCATGGGCTAGTATCAAACCCTATTTATAAGAAATTATATTAGTTAAGCATTACCACTTGCACCATCTGCCACCTACTTCACCTATTAACTAGTTCGAATCCCAAACTAGTCACTAATTTGACCTAAAAAGTCATTACACACTTCATTGCACACCGCATTTTGACGCTTCTAAACCATTGAATTAATTAAGTTTTTAGGTGGAACAATACTCTTTTAATCCGTTGGTTATTAGTTCGACTTGAGCTAACGCGAAAAGTGGTGGACACTAACTTTGTGAAGCAAAGTTATGTGGGAGTCAATCCCGCGACCCACCATATAGAATGTGGGCTAGAAGGCCATTGGCTTTTTAGTCCTTTTTTCTTTTTTAGTGCCATGTATTGGTTATGTATTGGTTGCAAGGTTATTTCAATCAACTTTGCTCTAATTCTTCGGCTTTCGATGCCTTTCCTAAAGCTCAATAGTTTTGTTTATTTGGTATATTAATTATTCATTAACCCCAGATTCCTCAATTAAAAAAGTACCTTTTGATGCGCACCTATTTAACTAGTCTATTAGCCGTCTTAGCTCTAGTAGCTTGTGGTGGGGGTAATGATGTAGCTTCTTCTGGAGCTACTGCTCTGAGTGCTGCTGCTTCTACTTCATCAACAGCAACCGCACCAACTACTGAACCTAAACTCAATGGTCAGATTGATGAGCGGACTGGAGTAGCTCCTTCTCTAGCGATGGGTGATAGTGCCACAGGAATCGACTCGCAGATTAAATTTGCTATGGATGAAATAAGGTATCACCTGGCAGTCTTTCCAAAGGCAGCAGATACAGTCGAGGGAATCCATAATTTTTGGATTAGGTGGGAAGTTAAACCCGAGATTGCAGTTACTACTGATGCTTTATCACTATTAAAAGCAGAAGGTCTTGTGGAAATGATAGAAAATGTAAATGAGAGAAGTGGGAAGCGCTCATGGATATGGCGTATACCAATACACAATATGGCGCCAGGGGAAGGCTAAATAAAAAACCAATAGCTCTCTCCACTGCTGCACCACCAATCACCTTCGGGTGGTTTTTTATTGGGTCACTATTTTCTGGAATGACTGCCTATGTTAAGATTTAGTAGTGAATTTTCCATGTTTCAAGAAAATAATTACGGGAGATAGTTAGTGAAATTTAGATTAATATTAGCTTTATTAATGAGTTCTAGCTTTAGTATTTGCACTGTAGCGCAAACTATTCCATCTCTACCCAAGGAGTGGAATGGAACCGTAACCGCCACTGCAATTGGAGCGAATCAAAAGATGAGTCCAAATCATCCTGATAATATCGGCAAAGAAAAATCAGCTAAAGGCTGGAATACTTATTCGGAATCACGAACCCTAAAAATTGTTCGTCAAGAGGGGCGACATTTAGAGATAGCATTCAAGTCTTCTCGCGGCGAACAAATATGGGTAGGCACCCTATCAAAGGATGGCAAGCAAATAATGTTGGCCGCCAAGAATGCAAGCTACTTATTTTCATTATCTGGAAACACCCTAACAGGATGCGGTGGATCTCGAGGTATGGATGGTAATTTTGACCATTGGTTAGCCAACTATAGTGCAATTTGCTTTGAATTTAATGCCGTTAAATAATTCCTGCTGAACTAGTTTTTGCAGACTTAACAATTCATAAGCCGATAACTTAAATATTTCTTACGTGATTGGCTTCTAATAAGCTTGGTATTCGCAAAAAACAAGGGTGGTTTGACCCCCATTAAAACAAAGGCTGCAAGCAATCATGCGCAATTAACATTTTTTCTCGCTAAAGGTTTGTAAATGACTTTATTTAAAGTTACTTTAGGTAAAGCTCAAAGGTTTGAATCCTAAATGCATCACCAATTTGGCTAAAAAATTCATTACACATACGATATATCACTCTACGGAGTGATTTTTTCATTTGGAATAGCGAATTAGGCGCTAGGTCCCACTCGGACTTGAATCTGGGACCAAAGGATTACGGTTTGCATTAGTGTCATACCCATCAGGACTAAACGTCCTAAAGGGTATGCTAGTATTTTATTAACAGCTATCGGAGCTGACCTTGAAAACGGAGGCAAGTATGCCATTGATACAAATTTCATTAGCAGAAGGAAAAACCCCAGAATATATTCAAGCAATAGCTGATGGGGTACACCAAGCATTGCAAACATCTTGGAAAATTCTATTAAATGATCGATTTCAGATAATTTCGGAACATAAAAAATCCCATTTCATGATCGATAAAAAGATGTGGGATGGAAATCGCTCTGACGATGTGGTGGTAATCCACATCACATCTGTTTTAAGAACAAAAGAAATGAAATTGAATTTATATACTGAATTGGTGAGAGTATTAACTGTCAACCCAGGAGTTAGAAAAGAGGATATCTTTGTAACTATTGTCGACAACAATCCGGAGAATTGGTCATTCGGCAAAGGACTTGCACAACTCTCAACCTGACTTAGCCTTACTTCTGACGATCAAGACAAGGATTAGTCTTTGAGCATTTATCGTTTATAACAGCCACTCCTTGAATTTCAATCAACATCCCTGGTACAGCCAGATTTGAAACTGTAATCATGGCACTAGCAGGAAAATTTCCGTCTGGATATATATCAGCACGAACTTTAGAGAGAATTGGTCCATTGCGAGGGTCAGTAATGAATGTGGTGGTTGCGACAACATTTTTAAGGCTACCACCAGCCTGTTTGAGGGTTTTTTCCATCAAAGCAAAAATTGTTCGGACTTGCGCCTCAAAATCACCTTTAATATCTTTGCCATTGAGATCGGTGATGGCCGTTTCACCAGATAACCAGATGGTTCGACCACCCTCTGTTACTACCGCTGGTGAATAAGTTCGCCCTTTTCCTGCATCAGTTTGACTCATGAATTCAGCAGCATATGCTGTAGTAGTCAGAATGTAGAAAGCCACAAATACAACTAAAAATACTAAGTGCTTCATGGGCTTCTCCTAATAGGAAAAAACAGTATGCCATTACTACCTACACTCAAAATATTTACTGACTTTGCCTAAAATAACGCTCAAAAATACCAACCCTAGAGTTGGTATTTTGAGTCTTGGTGGGCCCAAGAGGACTTGAAACTAAGATGATGTACTTATCTTAGGTGGTGCGTGCATTTATTCCACGTCTAATGATGCCGTTATATGTCTTGCCAGGATAAGCAGGCATCTCTTGCAGCTTATCAAAGCCAGGAATAGTCTCCATATGTTTAACCATTCGTACACGCATTTCTTTATCTGGAAGCGGACCACGCAAGGCGCTGATGTTTTCAGCTTGATGCGCAGGATTGCTGGTGGCAGGAATAACGCAGGTAATTGCTGGATTAGAAATCACCCACTTTAAGAAGAATTGGGCCCAGTTTTCACAACCAATTTCTTTTGCAAAATCGGGCAGTGGTCTACCTTGAACAATCTTGAACAGCCGAGCCTTCTCAAAAGGCATATTAACTAACACGGCTGTACCTTTATCCATTGCAGCAGGAAGAATGCGATCCTCAGCAAGACGCATTTGGATAGAGTAATGTACCTGCACAAAATCGAGGTCACCTCTTTCTACTAGACCCCCCAAAGCACTGAAATAAGGTATTTCATGATGGGTAACGCCAACGTAACGGATCTTACCCTCCTTCTTCCAGTTTTTAAGAACGGGAACGATCTGATCAACATTCACAAGGCTATGCACTTGAACTACGTCAATCATCTCGCGCCAAAGCCGTTGCTGACTCTGCTGAAAACTCTTGCGCGCATGGCTATCATCAGACAGAAACTCGCCAGTAGACCAAATCTTATTGCAGATAAACATCTGGTCATTTATGCCCATACCAGTGGCAAAATCACCTACGCTAAGCTCACTAGTTCCATAAAGCGGTGAGGTATCGAAAACGCGCCCTCCTCCATCCCAAAATATCTTAATAACCTCGCGGATGTTATTGCGAGGTGCTCCAGGCAGTAAATCAAAAGTAAGATATGTGCCTAAGCCAACAGCGGGTAATATTTCACCCGATCGTGGAATTTTTCTAGTAATAATATTAGTGGCCGGTTGGGCAAGCGCGTCACCAGCAGAAACAAGAATGCCCGGTAACGCGGCGGACGCTGCGCTAAGTCCAATAGTTTTAAAAAAATCGCGTCGATTAGATTGTGTGGGTTCTGTCATAGTATTTTTAGGTTAGATTGTCGATAAAAATGAGAATTAATAATTTAACTTTCTTAAATATTTTAATTAATATTCTACCCGAGACCTAATTCAGGTTTTATAACATCCAAAGACTTTGCTGGCCACCACGATCTCTTCTCTTAAGTAGATATTACTTAATAAAAATGGTGCCTCCGGCGTAGCCACAAACTGACATCTTTATCTGTGCCAAAGCATCAATTTTGATGGTTTAACCGGCAAATTAACTAGCGTTCAAACCCCAAACCATCACCAATTAGCCCAATAAATCCATTACACACTTCACTGCACACTGCTTTTTTACTTTGTAAGCCATTGAATTTAAAGTATTTTTAGGTGTAATCATATTATTTTAATCCGATTCTCAGTGGTCTAAGATTTTTTTGGCAGAGCAGAAGATTTATTTTATTATGTGCTTTTCTCAGTCCTATATTTAATAAAAAATTTCATCTTATTACATTCTTTTTATGGAGATTAAATGAAGTATTCAAAAGTTTGGTTTGCTATTTTTAGTACCCTTTTTGCTCTAAATTCATTGGCCCAGAATTACTTTGAGGGCGGCGACGATAAATATAAACCCTTACTTGGTCAAGAAGGTAAAGATGTAATCTGGATGCCAACTAGCAATGAGTTACTTGCTATTATGCTGAAGACTGCCAAAGTGACTCCCAACGACTTAGTCTATGACCTTGGCTCTGGTGATGGCAGAATTGCCATTGCAGCTGCGAAAGACTTTGGCGCGCGTGCTATTGGAATCGAGTTTAATCCACAAATGGCGGCATTGGCCCAACGTAATGCAGATCGATCTGGTGTTGGTGATCGTGTGAAGATTATTAATGGCGATATATTTGTAGAAGACTTTAGCAAGGCAACTGTAGTCACAATGTATTTATTACCCGATCTTAATATCTCCTTGCGCCCTACTATATTAAAGATGAAGCCTGGCACACGAGTAACGTCACACGCATTTAATATGGGAGATTGGGAGCCAGACATTGAAATCGATAGCCCTACTAAAGCATTCTTCTGGGTTGTTCCTGCTCAAGTCGAGGGAGAGTGGGTAATTTCAGGAATAGAGCCTAAAAGTAAAGCGATTCTAAAACTGTCTCAACATTATCAAAAAATTGGCGGTATTCTTCAAATTGGCAGTAACTCGCAACCCATTCTTAATCCTAAACTAGATGGAGGAAATCTAAGTTTCTCCTATATCGATCGTAGCAAGATTCCACATTTTGTGAAACTTGCTGTAAATATTAATGAGATCAATGGTATTGATAAAAGTACTGGTTACTACGATGTAGAAATTACTGGTAAGCGCCGTTAATCTTTATTTGCATGCCAGCTAACTATTTAGGGGCTTCGCCTCAGCGCTTACTCAGCCCCCTAGGGGCTGTTGCTATTATTGTTGGCATCGTCATTGGTGCTGGTATTTTTAAAACCCCATCGATAGTAGCTGATATTACCGGTGATGTGGGTTGGGCCCTTACACTTTGGGTAGGTGGTGCCATTATCTCCCTTGCCGGCGCCCTTTGTTATGCCGAACTCGCAACGCTTTACCCTCATGCGGGTGGTGACTATCATTTTTTAACCAAGGCCTATGGCAAGAACATCTCTTTCTTGTACGGCTGGGCTAAAGCAATGGTAATTAATACTGGCTCAATTGCACTACTTGCTTTTGTTTTTGGTGATTACATGACCAAGGTGATCCCGTTAGGCTCACAATCGGTTATCTACTGGGCAGTTTTAATCGTAGTCGTTCTGACTATTGTTAACTTAATTGGTATTCAAGCATCAGCGCGTATTCAAACAGCATTAACGGTCTTAGAGGTTTCTGGGCTCGTAGCTATCATTGTTGCTGGATTTGGACTTTTTACCGCCCCCCTTTCAACGGTTATAAATCCGCCTTTATTTTCCAGCACACCTCAACTTGGCATGCTGGGTCTAGGAATGGTCTTTGTCTTACTTACTTTTGGCGGTTGGAATGAATCTGCTTACATTTCAGCCGAGCTAAAAGGAACCCCGCAAACTATTGTGCGAGTAATTGTCTTAAGTATTTTAATCATCTCGATTATTTATCTTTTAGTAAACATGGCATTGATTAATGGCCTAGGATTAAAACAGTTGGCAAATAGCAAAGCGGCGTCTGCTGACTTACTGGGACTTGCTTTTGGCCCGCTTGGAGAAAAATTACTCGGTCTTTTTGTGGCAATTGCTGCGCTCACCAGTATTAATGCCACTATGATTGTTGGTGCCCGTACCAACTTTGCTATGGGGGAAGATTGGCATGGTCTGCGTAAGATGGCTCATTGGGAACCCTCCCGTGGTACCCCTAATTTTGCCTATCTAGTACAGGGATTTATTAGTCTGGCTTTGGTCGGTTTTGGTGCCTTACAAAGCGATGGCTTCGAAGCCATGGTGGAATTTACTGCGCCCGTATTTTGGAGTTTCTTATTCTTGGTTGGTATTAGCCTGTTTATTCTGCGCGCAAAAGATCATCAAACGCGGATATTTTCTGTACCGTTATATCCAATTACACCATTGATATTCTGTATTGCATGCGCTTATCTAGCCTACTCCAGTTTTAGCTATGCCCATTCCAAAGGAGCGGTGATGATCTCGCTCTATGTAATGCTAGCAGGTCTTTTAGCACTTCTCGCCCTCCGCCTAAAAAAGTTTCTTAAATAGTAAATCAACAATTCAGGTTTTCCTTATATGATTTCCCTATGAAAAAAATGAATCTTATCCAAATTCTCATCAGAACCGCACCAATCATAGGCATGTTTTATTTACTCTTTGGCGCTCCTCCTAGTCAAAGCGCGCCCAATTCATCGATCCCTACGGTGCTAATTGGTAACCTGATTTGGGATCAGACTGAAATGACTATTGGGGATGTCAAAGGCTTTGCATCTAGCTCTAATTTTGTCAGTGCAGCCGAGAAAAATGGTGGCGGCCTTTCTTATGAAGGGGGATTTGTAAAAAAACCGGGCTGGACCTGGAAAATGCCTTATGGAGTTCCTGCAAAAGAAAATGAGCCTGCAGTGCATCTCAATCAAAAGGAGGCAGACACTATTTGTCGTTTCTATGGCAAGCGCTTACCAACAGATGCAGAATGGACAGCAGCGGCATTTTTAGAGCAGCGATCTAACCCCCCAACTGGGTATATCAAAGGACAGCGCTATTCATTTCCAGGAGGAGTAAATCCTACGACTTCTCATTGCTTAAGTGGCTGCGGTAATTACAGTGGTTTAGCACCGGCAGGTGCACTCAATCGCGGTACAGGGCATGTGCAAACTGGAATAACTAAACCCGGAGTTAATGGCTTATACGACATGGGCGGGAACGTCTGGGAGTGGACGGCAACTGAGCGCAATGGCGGTTATATTACTCGCGGCGCTTCATGGTGGTATGGGCCGGAGCGCCAGCAAGAATCGGATGTGGAATCAAAGCCGGGTGATATAGCTGTGGTTTATATTGGCTTTCGGTGTGTGGCTGATGCAGTAATAAAATAATAATTATATTTTCATCTGCTCTGCTAATTGCTCTGCCTGCTTGGAAATAGCGCTCGCCGCTACCACATCTCCTAAACTCCCCATGGTAGCCGGTCCAATCAGCCACAAGTTTTCCCATGCTTGCTGATTCGAGTCTAAAACTCGGAAATTAGTATCTATCGCAATTGATTGCTGGATCGCATCAGGCATGGCAAGTTGGCTACTGATCAGATTGTTCAGCAAAAGATCGGCCCCAACACCAGTGCAATTAATTATTCTCTCACCTACTGACTCGCCGCCATTACCTAATAGCACTGTAATTTTAGGTTCAGCACAGATAATTTGTTTCGCTCGCCCCAAGATAAATTGAATTTGATTTTTTTTTCTTAATTGCTCATAACTGGCAATGGTTTGCGGTGCTGCGCGAAATCGATATAAAGACCAAATCCAACCTACTCGCTTCAATAAAATAAAACGCTGAGAAGAAGAAAATTGCTGCCAAATCATATTTAAATTAACTCGTAACTCTTCCCAAGCACACTGCCATTCTGAACTAGTTGCATCAGCAGAGGGAAGATACTCACGAATAAAACGGATTAAGCCTCGCGGGCTTAACTGCTTAGGCCATTTAGGCTCCTGCTTTCTTTGCCACGGCGCTTGAACTGGAGGAAATATTTTTCGCGGGGTAATTACATTAATCATTCCACGATGACCTTGCTCTACAAGCGCGTTTATCGCATCAAGCGCTGTTAATCCACCGCCGAGCAAAATAATATCTTCATGGGAGTCTATTTCTTGCAGATACTCCCCGGTCCATGGATTCTCAACTAGGTGGGTATGAATCCAAGCTGGGGAACCAAGCTTTAAATTTACATTACAAGGCCAGATGGGTGGGGCATTGCCTGTAGCAATAATGAGCTGTTTGGCGATGAACTCATCATGAGTGCCTAGCCTCAGACTCCAATCATCTCCCCTTCGAAGGATTTTAGTGACCCTTGCGGCAATATGATGCAATTGCCGTGAACCTAATTCATGTGACACTAGTTCAGAAACATAACGGCCAAAATCATGACGCCTATAAAAATATCCTGCCGTAGTCTTTGCTTCTGGATCCTGAATATGGTTTTGTGCCCACCTTGCAAAATGCAAAGGATCGTCTGAAAAAGTTATCAGCAGATCTTCGCGAACATTAAGTCGGTACGACTGGCTCGCACAGGAGTAGGCATTTCCCTGTCCAATTACTCCTAATCCTACCAGAGTAATAGACGTGGCAGGAACCCCCTTGCGTAAAAGATGGATCAGCATGATTGCTGCTGCAAATCCGTCTCCTACAATGACAATTTCATTTGAATTACGCAATTGCTTTTCTTTTTTAATTTAATTTAGATAATATATTTCACTTTTAAGAGTCAATTTTCTGCCATGGGCTCCAATTCTCTCAATAAGAAAAAAAGGTATTTCTATAGTAAATCATTGCAGCAATATGGCCCTCCATAAGCAGCATGACTTTGAATACCTCACCCTACTTCTCGATTTTAAGGCCATCTATCCCTAAGCCAGTTAACAATTAGACCAAAAAAAATAGTAAACATTGCTTTTTACCCGCCTGTAGGTAATGGATTAGATGAAGATTTAAAAGGATCACTTTTTTATTTCTTGTTCACAATTTAAATCGCTTAATAAGCGAGTAAGATTTGAATTGAAAGAGCTTTCTTTCATATCAATCCCTGACTGGGATACACAAGGAGCAGTAATAATGCAAAATAAATTTCTTAAGATTCTTTTTGGTAGCTCCATTGTGATTATCGGGTTGATGGCTTCATCTTTAGTCTTGGCCCAGCAAAAAGAGAGCACTCAAATGCAGGGGGAGAAACTCACCCGCTTATGGTGGGAGAATATGCAATCTAAAAATATGAATGTGGTAGAAAAAACGATTTCGCCTAGCTTTCAAAGTATTGGCAGCTCTGGAATAGTAGACCGTGAAAAATTTATTTCTATAGTTAGAAACTTGACCCTAGGTAAATATGTGTTGAGTGACTTTAAAGTACTTCAGTCTGACGATGTTTTAGTGATCTCTTACATTACTGCCATAGCTAATGAAGCTGTTTATGGAGTTGAGCAGTCCAAAAAGCCGCCCGGCCGTCTTGACGTATGGCAAAAAAATGCTTCAGGTTGGCAAATTGTTTCTCATGCCGATCTAAGTCCGGCCAAGTCTTCTAAGGCTAATGTTAAAAATTAAGCAAAAAAACAGCTTGCTTTTCCGTTGGGCCCTATTGCGGCAATCCTGTAACCCGTTGAATCATGCCTAGATCAGAATGCTGCAGCATTTGACAATGCCTGATGAATGGTCCTGTGAAATCATCAAAATGCATTCTGAAAGAAATTAATTTAGGCTCTATTGAGGTTCCGCCAGCAGGTAAAGCAACCGTATCACACCAATAAGGCTTTATCGAGGCACCAATGATAGCGATAGGTTTAGCTTTATTAGCAAGATCATCGCATACTTGGAATTAATCAATAGAGCGTTCACATAGTTTGCAGACCCTGGGCCTATAGTCCAACCACTCCCCCCATAGCCATATTTATGGGCAATGATTTTATTGCCCTCTTTGACTAAGCTTAAATTAGGTGAGCCATGTCTCATGGGGCGATCGTAAAAAGTAACAGCGAGATGAAAGACTCATGCGGCAACCTTGATATAATTTGAAAAAATATAGAATAAACTATTTTTATAAAATTAATTCCTGAAAGCCCAATGAAAAAAGTCATTTACAGTATTTATCTTGTAATTTCTAGTTTGGTTTTCTTGCTGCTATTTAGCTCGTCTGCAACAGCTGTAAACGTTTCTGAGTTAAACACAAGTTCTAAAGTAGCCCTAACTAATTTACTCAAAGAAAATACTGAAGCGAGAAAATTAAATGCATCGGCAATAGCTGTTCTGGTCTTTCCAGTAATTACTAAAGCAGGCTTTATGATTGGCGGCCACTATGGTGAAGGTGTGTTGTGGAAAAAAGCAAAACCGACTGCTTACTACAATACCGCTGGCGGATCATTTGGTTTGCAAGCTGGAGCGCAACAATATGGCTATGCGCTATTTTTTATGAAAGAAAGCGCACTTGACGCACTTAACTCGACACAAGGCTTTGAAATAGGCACTGGTCCTAGCATTGTTGTAGTCGATCAAGGATTTGCGACCTCAATGACCTCGATCAACACACAGGCTGATATTTACGCATTTATCTTTAGTCAAAAAGGATTGATGGCCGGCATAGGCATTCAAGGCAACAAAATTACGAAGCTTGACTAATAAAAATACAAAGCAAGACCCCAGCTGGGCTGGTTTTAAGCTCTGTATCGCTGTACCAATAATGAATTTTTGGCATTGACTGGCAGTACTTATCTCTGCAGCTTAGCCTGTTTTTACCAGTATTCCGCTGGAGGGGATTATCCCCGCTCTCACCAGTATGTCTCTGGCGGTTAACTACGTATTACTTTTGAGAGGCCGGGCATCCTTGACAATAGCCTATTGGTTCTAGCTCCGACCTCTTGGTCAGAACGAGTTCCGACCAGAACCTACACTCTATCTGAATCATTGCGAATTGTCAAGTAATTTAGTCAAGTATTTGCAGAATTGAATGCGTTCAGTAAAGCCTTAAACATGCCCATATTTTTTTAATGCTTCTGCAAGGCTAAGTCCGCTGGCAATTTCAGCACGAATATTTTTCTCGATCACGGTTAAGCGCTCTGCCTCGATTAAGACACTTTCTACTATCTCAAGTGGAATCACTATGCCACCATCTTCATCTGCCAAAATGAAATCGCCAGGGCGTACGGTTACATTGCTACCATCATGGCCGCGAAGATAAACCGGTATCTGCCAAGCATTCACCTTCCATCTGCCTATCGATTGGACTGAGGTTTTATAGCGTGCAAAAACTGGAAATTGATGTTCTCCAATCCAACGTACATCCCGTATGCCGCCATCAAGTAATGCACCAACACACCCTCTTTCTTTCATACCCAGCGCAATTAACTCACCAAAATAACAAATACCTTCGCCATTGCCGCTCCAGACACTAATTTCACCGGGGGACAAACCTTGACATGCTGCCATCTTATCGGCATCACCACCTTGTGCATATGGAGTCATTTGCCCTCGAATGGTATAGACCCACCCCGCCATGCGCTTACAAGTTTCAGGGTAAGGGCTAAAGTCAGCCGCTAATCCTTGCTGCAATAAATTCAAATTATCCAAAACATCAGCAACATTTGATGTATCCACCTCTGAATACCGCAAGCGAATGGATTCTTTTTTTTCCGCAGTCAAATTCATTTGAGGCCTTTATTAAACCTATTAATAGGCATATTTTAAAATCGCTTAAGTTCCCACCTGAAAGTGGGAGGTAAGCTTTCTTAGCATTGCAACTACACTCTGTGCCACGATACGTCCAGTACGTGGATTTTCAGAGGGGATGTTTTCCATCGTCATGCTAAATTTTGCTGAATCTGAATCAACAGTAATGGTATGCGTGTTGTGGGTCACAGTCGGATCAGCCCAAATCTCTAAAAATGTATGATCTGGTCCGATACCGGCTAACGCTAGTGCCACAACCACGTTCAGATTAGCTGGAAATCCCTTCGCTGCTTCTTTGGCATTCCCAGTAAATACTTTTAGGGGCTCCGTTAAGCCCTCTACAGAAATACTATTCTCAATTAAATACGGTGCGCCCTCAAGACCCTTGGGTGGCTTACGGGTAATCATCCGCACAGAATGGATTTTGCCTTCGGCAGCGGCAACCATCGCATCTAAGCCAATTAAGGCGCCCGTAGGAACCATAATTACTCCACCGGTTTGCTTGGCTAGCTCAACCAAATCTGGTCTAAATAAAATTGCACCGACCGATAGCACTATTGCCTTCTTTTGCTGCTTAAGAAATGGGCCAATAATATCGCCCAAGAACTCAGCAGGTGCGCACTCCACAATCACATCTGCGTATGGCTCTAGTTCGTCGATACGCAATACCTTAACGGGGTGTGCCAAAGTCTTTACAAAGACTTGCGCTTTATCATGATTCTTAGCCGAGACGGCAGTGAGCTCAACTCCTGGTACGACGCCAGTAGCTAATTTAGTCGCCAGTGATTTTCCAATTGCCCCAAGCCCAGCAATAGCTACGCGGATTTTTTTAGGTGTACTAGTCATCTTGCTATTCATTCAAAAATAATTCGTTAACAGAGCCGCGCAAATCCATCTCAAACTCCAAGCCCGAGACAGGTGGTCTTGCAAAATGCCAACAAAGGCCATTCGATATTAAGCCAGGCTTAGAAAGTAACTCTCTCACTAAATCAGCAATATTATGAATCGAATAAGCTTGAACTTTAGTAACATCCTGCCATGTCAAACCCAATGCCGTTAATCGAGAATTCATTTCTGCAATAACGAAAGCCATTTTTTGACTGAGGCCAGTCTGCGAGATATCACCATAAGCAATGATGCGATCCTTATAGGGTTCAGTGCCTTTTCTCGCATCACCGCCGCCGGACAAAATAAAACTAGTTGTGGCCTGAGTGTCTGGCACAGTGTAAGTAAAAGCAAACATAGAAACCACTTTTGGACCATGATGTTCTGGGCATACATTGGTTCTGGCAACAGGATTAATAGCACTCTTCCCATCTACTGGGGCTTGATAAATGCCCCAGGAAGCCAATTGTTCAACATACTCCTGATTAAACGCAATAAAACCTTGATCATCGAATTGCTGAGGTGAGCGCAGCTCACAATGGGCAAAAGCAGTCATTGGGCGCCCTATCTGGCGCAAGTGTTTTTCTATAGCAATAAAGCCATCTTGCAAAGGTATGGCGCGCTTAAAGCGAATTTGCTCGAGACGATATCCAGGAAGCGCGACTACTCCTGCGGAATATTGAAAAACACTAGGCAGGTAGCGATAATTGCCTGCTATAAATTCGCTTGCTGAGTTCATATACTGCACTAATCAATCGTCATGCTAGAAGCTTTAACAATTTGAGCATACTTAGCAATCTCAGCCTGAATATGCTCACCAAATTTTGCCGGCGTGCCGCCAATAATTTCAATACCGCGTTCAGAAAAACTCTTTTTAATAGCGGGATCTTGCAAAGCACGATTAATTGCGCTATTGACTTTATCTACTGCATCCTTCGAAAGGCCTGTGGGGGCAACAATACCGTACCAAGAATCAGTCTCAAATTTTGGAAAACCCTGCTCAGCAATAGTTGGAATCTCTGGGGCAAGCGGAGCAGGAGTTAAATAGGTTGTCCCAATCGCTTTTAACTTGCCAGATTTAATATGCGGTAAGAAATCGGGTAAATTGCCAAACATCATATCGATATTACCTGCCAACAAATCAGTTAGGGCCGGCCCTTGGCCCCGATAAGGAATATGCACCACATAAATTCCAGCTTGGGATTTCAGCATCTCACCGGCAAAGTGTGCGGTGGTGCCATTACCAAAAGAACCATAAGATAGCTTGCCTGGATTCTTTTTAGCGTAAGCAATGAGCTCTTTTAAATTATTCACTGGTAAACCAGGACGCACAGCCAACACATTTGCTGTTTTCGCCATCAAAATAACCGGCTGTAAATCTTTATTCAAGTTATAAGGTAAATTCTTTACCAAACTCTGATTTACCGTAAAGCTATTGGCAACACCTCCAACAGTATGACCATCGGTTGCCTTGGCAGTAGCATCTACCCCGATTACGGTTCCAGCTCCAGGCTTGTTATCAATAATGACGGCGCTACCCAAAAACTTTCCCATGTCTGGTGAAATAGCGCGGACTACCGAATCTAAGGTGCTTGCACCGCCTGGAAAAGGCACAATAATGCGCACGTTTTGGCCATTTGGCCAATTGCTTGCCGTTTGCGCATAACTAAGCTCAAGGTAACAGGTGCAGAAAAAAGCAAATAAACTTGTAAGGCCGAAAGTAGTATTTTTAACGTTCATGCTTTCTCCATGTCAATGAGCCTATAGTTTAGCTTCTCAATTGAGAGTATGCGCTGACTTAAATAGATTTAGGCTTTATCAGTATCTAAAAAAGGGAAACGCGCTTTAGCTTTGGTTGCATGCTCACCATGCTTCAATCCCCCGCCCCGCACATAACGGATGTCGTCATTTTCCTGCGCCTTCCAGTTCCAGCGATAAGGATTTTCCCATTCTTCATCGGCCGCACGAATTAATAGACGTCGCGCTTGACTTTGGCAAACTTGCTGGTGAATTTTTTCAGCATCATAATCCTTAGCCATCATCGCTAGCAATTCACTTAAGATTTTTTGCGAACTTGCATGCTTAGATAGGTCATTTAATTCATCGGGATCAGCGAGCAAATCAAATAGCATAGGCGGATGACCGCCAGTATGAATCAGTTTCCAGCGTCCATACTTCAACATTCGTAAAGGTCCAGGAACACCTCCAGCCGTGAAGTCAGCGACCGCAATATCTGGCCACTGAGGATCATGACCTACTTCAAGCATCTTGCGCAAGGAATGTCCAGCAAGAGTTTCAACAGTGGTAATAAGCTCATCCGCATAATCCCCGCATATATCTAGTAAAGTTGGCAATAAATCGACCAGGGAAACATTAGAGTCGATGCGCCGCGGGACAAAATGGTTTGGCCAGGAAATCATTAATGGAACCCTAACTGACCATTCATACATGCACATTTTGAACCACATACCGCGCTCACCTAACATCTCACCATGATCAGAAGTAAAAATAACAATCGTATTTTCATCCAGTCCTGCGCTTTTGAGTGTTTGCAATAGCTCGCCTATTTGCCGATCAATCCAACTTATCATGGCATAGTAAGCCCGCCTAGCTCTAACAACCTGCTCCTGCGAAACTGGCATTTGATTGCGTCGATGATTGTAATAAAGGCCTAAACTCGCCGGATCTAATTTTTCTGGAGGCAGTTCTGCCACGCGAGGTAAATTAATTTCAATGCCTTCATACAGATCCCAAAACTCTTGCTGCGCATCAAAAGGTGGATGAGGATGCGTATAGGAAACAGTTAAAAAAAATGGTTTGTCATCACTCCGATCTCGAGCGTGATCCCAAATCCATTGTTTAGCTTGATATTGCACCTCTTCGTCATAGTCAATTTGCAAATTTCTTAAGCATGGGCCAGCCTCTAAAACTGGTCTCATACTCACGCCAGCTGGATTTGGATCTGTAGGGGGCCTACTCCAATTAGCAGTCCAACTAAAATCCGCCGGATAAATATCTGTAGTTAATCTAGCTTGATAGCCATGAAGTTGATCAGGGCCAATAAAGTGCATCTTTCCAGCAAGGGTTGCACTGTATCCCAATTTTCTCAAATAATGTGCAATTGTTGGTAGCTCAGATTTTAATTCCGCACCGTTATCCCAGGCACCGATAGCAGTTGGTAAACGCCCAGTAAGCAAAGACGCTCGAGCAGGAGCACATAACGGCGAATTTGTATAGGCAGAATTAAATACAACGCTCTTCTCCGCTAATGCGGAAATATTAGGGGCCTTCACAACCTCATTACCATAACTAGGCAGGGCCTGAGGAGCTAACTCGTCAACCATAATGAGTAAAACATTAGGTGCTTGTTTTAATTTAGGCATCTGGATTTCTTTAAGAGAATGTATTTTAGTCGTCGGCCAATGCTGCGTAATACTCTTTCAAAAAGTCAATTTCCTGATCGTCCTCGACTTTAACAATAATCTTTTTTAAATTACCATTAAAAGTGTTTGGGCAAGAGTAACTCTCGCTAACAGGGCTGCCATCATCGCGTCCACAGTGTATTCCTGTGGCATTAGGCAATAAAGGCCACATTTTATCCATTACCAAACTAGCTACCTCAGTGCCATCGCATGATAATGTCCCAACGCCTTCTAAAGAACCGGTTTTTTTAAAACTGAAGGAAACATGATGTTTACCCGAGGAAAGCTTTGATGGCGACTTTAAGATTAATCGTCGCTCATCACCACAGTTATATTCATGAATTAATTGATTGTCCTTTAAAAAAAGTGCGTATCCGCCAAAGCGTCCGCCCGCAGCAAATAACACTCCGTTAGCTCCACGTTGATCAATCTCAATCTCGGCCTCAATTTGGTATGACCGATTAGCAACATTAGGCGCAGACAATCTATCTACTCGTGCCATGCCTGGATAGTAAATATATTTTTTTCTACTGGTAGCTTTTAAGCTTGCTGCAGTTCTTTCGCGATCTCGATCATCAAGCGGAAGCACTGCATACTTTTCTGCCTCAGACCACCATAGATCTATTAACATCTTCAATTTTTCTGGATACTGTGACGCTAAATTATTACTTTCAGAAAAATCATTTTCAACGTGATAAAGCTCCCATATATCAGCCTCAAAATCGGCATCTTTTTTATGCCGAGTTACCGCCTTCCATCCCTCATGCCAAATACCCCGGTCGCCTAACATCTCAAAATACTGGGTTTTTTTCTGCGAGGGGGCTTGAGCATTATCAAATGTATAAACCATACTTTTTCCATGGATCGGCAACTGCTCGATGCCTTGATGATTTTGAGGGGCCTCAATATTTAATAGCTCAAGTACAGTAGGGACAAAATCCACGCAATGGTGATATTGGCGTCTAATACCGCCTTGATCTTTGATTTTATTGGGCCAATGAATAATTAATGGATCTCTAATGCCTCCGCCAAAGGTATCCATCTTGAACCATTTAAGCGGGGTATTACCTGCAAAACCCCAGCCTTTTGGGTAATGGTTATAGGTATATTCACTGCCTAACTTATCAATATTGGCAATTAATTCCTCGATCGGCTCGTCAACAAATGCATAGTGTTTGCGAATATTGATATTGCCATGATCGCCACCTTCATCACTTGCTCCGTTATCTGAGAGGACAACAAATAAGGTGTTATCTAATAAGTTCATCGACTCTAAATAATCGACTAATCTACCCACCTGCTCATCGGTGTGCTCTAAAAAACCAGCAAATACCTCTTGCATGCGAGCGCAAACTCTTTGCTCATCGCTAGATAAAGAATCCCATGCTAAGACCTCATTATTTCTTTCAGTTAAGACAGTGTCTGGCGGAATAATGCCTAATTCAATCTGCCTCTTAAACCATTTCTTCCGAATCTCATCCCATCCGCAGTCATACTTCCCTTTGTAACGCTCAATATATTTAGGCTTCACATGATGAGGAGAGTGACAAGCACCTAATGCAACATAACTAAAAAAGGGCTTTCCAGGTGCTGCGCATTGCTGGTCGCGAATTAATTCAATTGATTTGTCAATTAAATCCTCGGTTAAGTGATAGCCAGGCTTAACCGGCCGAGAAATTGGTTGATTATCGCAAAACAGCTCTGGATTCCAATGGTCTGTCAATGAACTTAAAAAACCATAATACCGATCAAAGCCCCTAGCTAATGGCCAATAATCAAAAGGGCCTGCTGCAGTAGCATCCGTCATGCGCATGAGATGCCACTTCCCCAAAGCATGCGTGTTGTATCCATGCGGCCTAAGCATATCTCCTAGTGTCGCAGCTCGCTTAGTAACTTGGCCCTGATAACCTGGATATCCTGTGCACCATTCAACAATTGTCCCCATGCCAGCAGCATGATGTTGTCGCCCGGTAAGTAAAGCTGCTCTAGTGGGCGAACACATCGCAGTGGTATGAAAGTTGGTAAACCTTAAGCCCTTGGCTGCAAGCGCATCGATCCTAGGGGTTTTAATATCCGAACCATAGCAACCCAAATGCGAAAAACCTACGTCATCTAAAACTAATAAAACTATATTAGGATGATCTGGTGAAGCTTTTTTTGCCTCTGCCCAATGCGGCTTAGAATCACGGTATGTCTTACCTATAGTTCCTGTGAAATTTTCAGCAGGCAAAATTTCTTCCATTTAACTATTCCCGTGAATGAAAATGAATCGTTAATCGGCTTTTTTTATAGCAGCATTGCGAATTACCGCCTCCCACTTTATGGTCTCATTTCGAATCATGAGGTCCATTTCCTCTGGGCTTGATGGGGTTACAGGCATGCCTCTGTTGCGCATTGCAGACTGATAAGCCGGATCTGCAGAACTTCGCTTAACCGACTCATTAATTTTTGTAATAATTTCTTTCGGCGTGCCTGCTGGAGCCGACAATGCCATCCAAGTTAAAGCCTCAAATCCTGGAAGCCCTGCCTCCTGAAAGGTGGGGACTGATGGAGCAATTTCAGAACGTTTTTTCTGGGCAATAGCCAAGCCAATCACATCACCATTCGCCAAGGTTTGCACATGACTTGGCAGAATATCCATTACGAGTGGAACTCTCCCGCCACGCAAATCAATCATTGCTGCAGCAGATCCGTTATAAGGAATATGATTAACGTCTATCTTAGCGGTAGTTTTCAGTAACTCTATCGCCAAATGAGAAGGTGTGCCATGGCCATATGAAGCAATTGCTATTTCACCTGGCTTGGCCTTGGCTTTAGCAATTAAATCGCCAAGACTGGTAATGCCCGAAGACTTAGATGCTACCAAAATCAAAGGATTTGTACTCACCATTGAAATTGGTACAAAATCTTTGATTGGGTTATATGGCGGATTTTGCATCAACAAAGGGCTGGTCACCATATTAGCTACAACCGAGGCCAGTAAAGTATAGCCGTCGGGTTTAGCCCGCGCAACATATTGCGCGCCCAGTATTGTTCCAGCACCCGGTTTATTTTCTATGATTATTGACTGACCCAAATCCTGGGACATAACTTTTGCTAGATCTCTATATCCCGCATCAGTTGCCCCACCAGCAACATAAGGCATCACGATTGTAATTGTGCGAGATGGGTAATTTTGTGCAAATGCCAGAGAAGCAAAAATAGAGGTAAAAAATAAAACAAAAAGTATATTTACCTGCTGGCGCCAGAACGATTTTGAGATAGCTGTATTAGTCATATAAACCTTTTGCAGGTGAAAATAAAATCGTACCCTTGAAAAATCGAGTTTGATATTTGTGTGTGAACAATCCTTTGTCCAAATTTATCCATCTTAGCAATGCTTGTCAATAAAAACCTCATATAAAGATATCTTTACCCCCCCACCTAGTAAAAACACTTAGGTCAAATAAATTGACTTATAAATCAAATTTAGTTAGATTTAGAACAATCGTTTGTTCAATTTAGGCTTATTTTATGTATAAGGGCTGTTTTCATGGATCTTAGCAATGCTGTAAAAGCGCCAAAAATGCGCGCTAAAGACATCCCCATATCTGCAGAATTATCAAAGCAATTAAAGGCAATTATTGGGTGTAATAAGCTTTTATTGGGTAAGGCTGATCGTTATGCCTATTCTAGGGATAGGTTACCGCATGGGCTTTATCGGATTCGAGCTGGGGCCTTACCGGGAACCCTACCTAGTGCAGTAATACTGCCAGAGTCAACTGAAGATTTAATTAGTATTACTCAATTTTGCTTGGCCAATCAGATTGCTTTAATTCCTTTTGGCGCTGGATCTGGAGTTCTGGGTGGAACAATCCCATTAAATGGCGAATTGATTGTTGATTTAAAGAAAATGAATCGGATTATCGATTTCAACGAAATCAACGGCACTGTAACAGTTCAAGCTGGAATGAATGGTATGCAATTTGAGGAGGCTTTAAATAAGCGTGGCTTTACGGCTGGGCATTATCCCCAATCTATTGCAATGTCAACGGTGGGTGGCTGGGCTGCTTGTCGGGGGGCAGGACAAGCCTCATCAAGATTTGGAAAAATTGAGGACATGGTTTTGGGGCTAAAAGCAGTGCTTCCAAATGGTAAATTATTAGACGTGCGGCCAGTGGCTAGAAGATCTGTAGGTCCAAGCATTAAAGATATCCTAGTTGGCTCAGAAGGCGTATTTGGCTTCATCACAGAAATCACCTTAAGGATTTGGAAAAAATCGCTCCATAGTGAAGGTTGTGTTCTTGCCTTCCCCTCTCTTCAGGTTGGCTTCAATGCGCTACGGGAAATTATGCAAAGTGAATTAAGGCCAGAAGTTATTCGCTTATATGATGCAGAGGAAAGTCATCAGCGCACTGAAAATATAGCTGAATTTAAGGAAAAACCAATTTTATGCATTATGAAATTTTCTGGCTTACCAGAGTTATTAGCAGTAGAGAAAAAACTCTCGATCGAGATTGCGCAAAAATATGGCGCATCCTTAACTAGTCTCGCCCCTTATGAGCATTGGCAAAAAACGCGCTATCAATCTTACTCGACCCAATGGCAGACTGATGATTACTATATGGATACTGTAGAGGTGACGACAAGCTGGAGTGAAGTTGAAGCAGTGTACAAAACCATCGCTAAAGAGGTCAAGGTCATCTATCCAGAGCTGCATTTTGGAGCGCATTGGTCGCATATCTATCCTGAGGGTCTATGTCAATATATGACGATTAGGCTTCCCCCAATGGATAATTTACAGGCGCATCAATTGCATCTAAAGTTGTGGGACAAAATTGAATCTATTTGCCTTCAATTTGGCGGCTCGATAGCACATCATCATGGAGTTGGCTTCCTTCGGGGCAGATGGATGAAAGAGGAACTAAATGAGGGCATGCATCTCCTTGAATCCCTCAAGCTTGCACTTGACCCAGGGAATTTATTTAATCCTGGAAAGCTAGGTCTTCCTCTAGCAAATGGGGCTCAAGGCCTGACAACAAATAACTAATTTAATAACTTTGATAGATGGATTATAAAAATGGGTGAAGCAATTAAATCTCTCAAAATTTGTGCTTTTTGCCCCAATACCTGTCGTTCCAGTTACGCGGCCACTGAAGCGTTGCAAATTGAGTCACAAACCCCTTCGGCGCTGGCTTTCATTTGTCTAGCCGTACATCAGGGTAACCTCGAATGGGATCAAGAGACCAAAGATGTCCTAGATAGACGCAATGCCGTTAAGGCCAGCGTTGGTCATTGCACATATGGATTAAATATGATGCAAATTCTAGATGATGTAGTGCAATCTTTAAACTCCAAAAAATAAGTCATACTAGACACTGTGAGTAGCAGAACACAATATGACTAAAGAAAATAATAATCTCTCACCTAAAACCTGCTTGATGGGCATCGATATTGGTGCAGGCAGCCTCAAGGCAATGATTATTGATTTCCATGGCCACGTGTTAGGCACGGCAAGCAAAGACCTGGAGACCCATTCACCCCATCCAAGATGGAGTGAACAAAACCCGCATGATTGGTGGGATGCAGTTAAAGAAACTGTACCCAAAGCAATCAAGCAGGCAAACATCACAGCAAGTGAAATTGCCGCCATTTCATTCAGCGCGGGGGCCCATACCCCTGTTTTGGAGGATGAAAATGGCGCCCTCCTTAGGCCGGCAATTTTATGGAATGATCAACGTAGCGGCCAAGAAACACAGGAGCTAAAAGATAAGCACTGGGACCGAATTCTTGAATTGGGATTTAACTCTCCTGCCCCCACTTGGACCTTACCCCAATTTTTATGGCTCAGCAGAAATGAACCAGAAGTTCTGCAAAAAACTAAGCGTATTTATGTCGCCAAAGATTGGCTCAGGTCAAGATTAACCGGAACCTGGGAGATGGATGCAACAGAGGCTGTAGGGACGCTACTATTTGACGCCAGAAAAAATGCATGGTCGAAGGAGTTATGCGATCTAGCAGGATGTTCAATTGAAGCGCTGCCCCCAATTGTAAAGCCCACTGATATCGTTGGTGTTGTGACTAGTAAGGCATCAAAAGAAACTGGTTTGATGGAAGGTACGCCAGTGGTATGCGGTACATCAGATACTTCAATTGAAACTTTTGGAGCAGGCTCAATTCATGCTGGCGATGGAACAGTCAAATTAGCAACCGCTGGCACTGTAAGTGTGGTCAGCAAAAAGCCCAATCTTCATAAAACATTGATTAATTATCCATTTGTTATTGTGGATCATTGGTATACGATTTCCGGAACGAATAGTTGCGCCTCAGCACACCGCTGGTTAAGAGACACCTTCTTTAGCTCTCATGATGGCGTTAATGGGTTTGATCTGATGGATCAATTGGCAAGTGAAATTCAACCTGGTGCTGAAGGCTTATTGTTTCATCCCTACCTACACGGCGAAAGAGCTCCGTATTGGGATCCCTTACTAAGGGCGGATTTCGTAGGAATCACCTTCCGCCATAATCGCGCTCATTTTGCGCGAGCTTTGTACGAAGGAATTGCCTTTTCCTTAAGGGATGTACTTGAGCAATTTAAGGACCAGGGAATTGAAATTCGGTCAGCTCGCATCATTGGTGGGGGAGCTAAAAGTGCAACCTGGAGACAAATTGTGGCCGATATACTGGGTATCGAAATAGTTTTATCTGAGACGACAGATGCCTCTTTTGGGGCGGCCCTAATTGCGGGTGTTGGTGTAGGAATTTTTAATGATGAAATTTCAGCTGCCAATAAATGTATTAGGGTGACAGAAACTATTCAGCCCGATCCGACTCGGGCGGCTTTTTATAATCGCCTTTTTGTCATTTATAGAGCTGCCCAGGCTGGTCTAAAAGATGTTAATCATGAATTATCAGCATTGATTGGTTAAAGAAATATGGCTTCAATTATCTTAAAAAACGTCAATAAAAACTTTGGTAATACCGTAGTAGTAGTCGATTTAAATCTCGAGATAGCTGATGGCGAATTTATTGTCTTGGTAGGCCCATCTGGCTGCGGTAAATCTACGACCTTACGGATGATTGCTGGACTTGAAGAAGTAAGCTCAGGAAATATTTTTATCGGTCAAAAAAATGTTACGCATTTAGAGCCAAGTGAACGGAATATTGCAATGGTTTTTCAAAACTATGCCTTGTATCCTCATAAAACCGTTTATGAAAATCTCGCTTTTGGCTTAAAAATGCGTAAAGTTCCCCCAGATGAAATTAAGAAAAAAATTAAATGGGCTGCAGAGATATTACGCATTGAAAATTTATTAGAGCGAAAACCTAAACAGCTTTCCGGCGGGCAGATGCAGCGGGTTTCCCTTGGCAGAGCACTTGTTAGGTCGCCTGAAGTTTTTCTATTGGACGAGCCATTATCAAATTTAGACGCCAAGTTGCGTATCAGAATGCGAGAAGAAATTGGGCAGCTTCATCAACGTATTGGGATTAATATGGTTTATGTTACCCATGACCAAGTGGAGGCCATGACATTAGGAGACCGTATTGTCGTCATGAACCAGGGTAAGGTACAGCAAATTGGAACCCCCTTAGAGGTTTATGATCATCCAGTGAATTTATTTGTTGCAGGATTCATTGGTGCCCCTGAAATGAATTTAATTGAAGGCGCTATTTCCGCAGAAAAAGGTCGGTATCTATTTAAAAGCAATGCTCTAGAAATTATGCTCGATCTAAATATGAAATTAAATGCAAAGAATTTAGATCGAGTTGTATTAGGAATACGTCCAGAGAATTTTGAAATAATGCCAGCGCAAACCCCGCAAGAATTAAGCCAAAATCGCAGTCTTATTAAGGCTAAAATTTCGATGATCGAGCAAATGGGCGCACATACATTATTAGTTTCTGAATTATCGGGTAATCAGAAAATTAGGGTTTTAAGTGACCGGGAAGATAAGTACAAGGTTGGTGATTATTTAAATATAGCGTTAAAAGAATCTAAATGGCATATTTTTGATGGTTTATCAGGGGAAAGTCTTATTTAATGTAGTTCTGCAAATGGAGATAAAAATGAAAAAAAATAATGAATTAATCAACGAAGCTAGCAAGCCTACTAACAGCATCAACCAGGGGAAAGTTCAACGTCGCGAAATTTTAAAAGCCGCTGTTGCTGGTGCCGCCCTATTCGCTGGTGGCGCACCCGCAATTCATGCGCAACAAAAAACCATTCGCTTTCTTAATGCCGAGCCCTCAAGGGATTCTGTTAAGGCTTTACGTGTAGCCGCAGCTGAATATGAACGCGTCTCCAAAGTAAAGGTAATTATAGATACCGTGGTTCCTGACGATGCCTATAACAAACTGCAAGCCTCAATTGCAGCGGGCACGCCCTATGATATTGGTACCCTTGCATTTGCTGGACATGTCTTCATCCTCGCTGACGCAGGAAAATTGGTGCCCTTAAATAACCTTGTAAGCAAACACAAATGGGGCCCACGAATTCTATTTCCAATCAAAGGACAAAATTACTGGTACCCGTATGATTACAATTTCTGTTGGATGTACTATCGAAAAGATTTGTATCAGCAGAAGGGTTTGAAAGTTCCAACAACCTGGGAACAAATGGCTGAAAATGCTAAAGCTTTAACAGGGGATGGCAAATTTGGAGTTGCCCAACCGCTTGGTAATAATGCGGCCGCCCAATGGATGTCCCTAGGCTATATGTGGGCTGATGGCGTCAAAATGTTAGACGATAACTTTTCATTAGTTCTCGATAACCCCACGAATAAACCTAAAGTTATGGCTTATTTTGAGTTTATGAAAAAAATGTCGCCCAGCATGCCACAAGGTATGACTCAGGCGCTATTTGGGACGGTATTGGGTCAATATTCTGGTGGGCAGGTTGCACATGCGCCCTATGCCGGAAGGTTGATGGAGGTGATTGAAGATAAAGCCCCCGACCTGGTATCAAAAACCGGATTTTTTATGTACCCCGATAGCGCGGGCAAAGGTCAGGCAGTTAATCATGGCTATGACGGCTGGGTTGTCTTAAATACACCCATGAAAGACGAATCACTGAAATTTATGGAGTGGTTTACTGAAAATCAATATATTAATTTCTTGCACTCAGCACCACTGCACTTCCAGCCAGCTAGATTGGATGTATATGACGATGCACGCTGGAGAGCCCATCCTTTGGTTGAAAAACATGCCGATTTAGTTGAGTTTATGAAGGGCCTACTAACTCGTAAAGATGTGATTATTAGATCTGTTGATACTGAAGGTCCGCGTATTGATTCACGCCCTGGAAAAATGTTTGAAACTTTTGCCATTACCGAGGGATTACAAAATGTAATCTATAACGGTATGCCTGCATCAGAGGCTGTTGATGTAATGTCAAAAAAATATCGCACAGTTTTGTAGCTCTTAAATGCAAGGATTTAGAACCCCTAGCGATAAAGTCCTTAAATGGGCTTTTATCGCTGCGGTTTCTGCAGTTTTATTACTTATCCTGCTGCCTGTTCTGCATGCAATTCAGCTAAGTTTTTATCATTCGGAATCTTTTGTTTCGAATAAAAATTGGGTTGGCATTGGAAACTATGTCCGCATTCTGAATGAAATGATATTTTGGAAGGCGCTATCGGTTGGTCTTATATTTGGTTGTTTAACCATCATCCTGCAAGTTAGTCTCGGCATTGCCTTTGCATTATTCTTAGACCGAAATTTTCCAGGCCTGCCCATTATTAGGGGTCTGGTAATTTTGCCCTACCTACTTCCAACAGTCGTCGTCGCTTTAGCATTTCAATGGATGCTGGATGGAACTTTAGGCTTATTAACAATCTGGTTCGAACAATTAGGGCTTGGTAGGCCAAGCTGGTTTGAAAACCCCTATCTTGCAATGGCGGTTGTAATAGTGGCCAGTGTTTGGACCTGGACTCCGTTTGTAACAGTATCTTTCTTAGCAGCCCTACAAACCATTCCAAAATCGCTCTATGAATCTGCAAAAGTAGATGGCGCTGGAATGTGGTCAAGATTCTGGCACGTAACCATTCCCATGCTTTTACCCATGCTCATGGTAATTATTTTGCTTAGAAGTATTTGGATGTTTAATAAATTTGACATCATTTGGTTGTTAACCAAAGGCGGTCCATCTTCTGCCACAGAGCATCTTCCTATATTGGCTTATCGACGCGCATTTTTACAATATGACGTGGGCGGTGGCGCTGCGGTTGCTACAGTATCTTTTCTACTTCTCTCGCTCTTGATTTTGGTTTATTTTTACTATTACCCACTGGAAGAAAAAGAGGGCTCCCGTTGAAAGTAAAAGCTGGTCCAGCGATATTTACGCTAGTGTGCTTGGTGCTACTGGGCATTTGGTCATTTTTTCCTATTTACTGGATGATCATCTCGAGCCTTCGTCCGGAAAAAGAATTATTTGATGTGCCCACCTTAATTCCAAAAACAATTGATTGGCAATTCACTTCATATAAAAATTTGCTTGAATTAACAGACTACCCACTACAGTTTATGAATAGCATTATTGTGGCTCTAGCCGTTGTTGTTATTACTTTAATTATTTCAATCATCATCGCCTACGTGGTTACTCGTTATCGCGTACCCGGTAAAACAATGATTGTGGGTAGCATGTTGTATGCCTATATGTTTCCGCCTTTAATGCTCGCCATCCCCTTATTGTCAATTTTTGCAACGCTAGGCCTGGCTGATAGCTTAATTGCCGTCGTTTTAGCGCATTGCACCTTAACAATTCCGCTGGGCGTTTGGATGCTCTGGGGATTTTTTAAAGTCATGCCTTTTGATTTAGAAGAAGCGGCAATGGTTGATGGATGCTCGCGTGCGGGCGCTTTTTTCCGAGTTGTACTGCCTTTATCGCTCCCCGGGATTATTACTGTCTCTATTTTTTCATTTCTTTTATCTTGGACAGATTATGTCTTTGCATTTGTTCTAGTGAGTAGTGATGCGAATAAAACCCTGCCGGTTGGCCTAGCCTCTTTAATTGGCTCATTTGATGCTCGTTGGGGTGAGTTAATGGCTGGCGCCACATTAATCGCAATTCCCTTATTTCTCATGTTCGTATTTTTAGGTCGATATTTCATTAAGGGCTTAGCAGCTGGTGCAATTAAAGGATAAAAATGAATTTTGACTTAAGAAATAAAGTCTGCGTTATTACTGGCGGCGCTAGAGGAATTGGCTTAGCAGATGCTTTTACATTGGGAGCGGAAGGTTGTAAGGTTATCCTGATTGATATTGACGACACGGCTGGTCAAGCAGCAATTCAGCAATTAAAAGCCGCAGATATTCCTGCATTTTTTTATTTAGCTGATGCTACTAATGAAAATCAAGTTATATCCATAGTAAAGGAAATTGAAAATAGTTTTCATCGGTGTGACGTACTTGTTAATAATGCGGGTATAGGAGTTAAGCCGGCCTATTTACTTCGAGATATGCCTTTGAGTGCTTGGGATCAAATGATCAATGCTCATCTAAGGAGCGCATTTTTATGGTCGCGAGGCATGATTCCTTTAATGGAAAAGAATCATTTTGGCAGAATCATTAATATGTCTTCGATGAATTTTACTGGCGGAGGAAGAGCTGGCGTATCTCATTATTCCTCAGCGAAAGCTGCAGTTGCTGGACTTACAAAAACCCTAGCGAAAGAAGTCGGCGGATTAGGCATCACAGTTAATGCAATTGCTCCGGGATATGTTGAAACTGAGTTAATTGCCCAATTTACTCCTGAAATGAGGGAAGTTTTGCAAAAACAAAATCCCGTGGGCCGCACCTGCCTTCCCGAGGAGGTTGCTGCCTTAGTGACCTTTCTTTGCTCTAAACAGGCAGCTTTTATTAATGGCGAATTAATTTGTATGGATGGTGGGCGTAGAGATTTCTATTGGGGTAATTGAATTAATGACAATCAAAACAATGGGGTTTCCTGGTAGATATATTCAAGGCCCAGGGGCACTAGAAGAAATTCCTGAGTTACTAAAAAGCTTTAATGCAAATAATGTGGCTGTTATTCTGGATGAAGTAGTCAATAAAATTAACGGGGAATCTCTTCAAAAAACGCTTTCCCAAGAGGGGATTAGAGCTAATTTCGTCTTATTCCCCGGGGAAATAACAACTGATGTTGTCTCCGAACTAGCAAGCCAGGTTAGCGACTTGAATGCCGATATTGTGCTCGGATTTGGTGGGGGGAAAACCATTGATTGTGCCAAGTGGATTGCCTTTAACTGCAAACTGCCTCTATTTATCCTGCCGACGATTGCTTCCAACGACTCTCCTACGAGCAGATTGATTGTTTTATACGATGAACACCATCGGGTTGCCCGTGTTGACTATATGGTTAGAAATCCAGATGTCGTTATTGTTGACACCACTATTATTTCCCATGCTCCACTAAGGTTCTTTGTTGCGGGACTTGGTGATGCATTAAGTAAAAAATTTGAGGCCGCGCAATGTTTTTCGAATCAGGGGAAAAATTTTTTTGGTACACCCTCTCTAGCTACCGCTCGTTTATTAGCTGATAAATGTTATGAAACCATCATTGCATACGGTGAAGAAGCGGTAAAGCAACTAAAGCAATATCAATCTCCTAATGACGCAGTCGAGAGAGCTATTGAAGCATCAGTTCTGCTCAGTGGTTTAGGTTTTGAAAGTGCTGGACTTTCGCTGGCGCATGCACTAACAAGAGGCTTTACAGCACATCCCATCATGACTAAATTCCTTCATGGTGAGATTGTGGCCTTTGGCTCAATTGTGCAACTGATAGCCGAAAACCGCTCTTTGGTCGAAATTAAGGCCCATGCAAAATTTTGTCAGTCTATAGGGCTTCCTGTTAGCTTTAACGATTTTGGTTTACCAGGATTAAATTCATTGGAATTAGAAGATATAGCCGCCAAGACTATGATGGCGCCCTATATTAATAACTTATCTCCAAAAGCAACTGATGCAAGAATTATTGAGTCGCTAATAAGGGCTAATGAAATTGGTATATCGCTATAGAAATCTTATTTATTTTTAGATATATTTTTCACTGATTCCCTAATAATGAGATCTCCAGGTAGAAGCTCTACCAAGACTTTATTTTGATTTTTTTCAATTAAATTAATCAACCCTATTGCGCCCTCATAGCCCATTTTTTGGGAGGGCATTTGTACAGTAGTTAAGGGAGGGTGAAGTGCACTTGCGATGGGACCGTCATGGATTGCCACTATAGACATATCTTTAGGAACGCTAAAGCCATTTTTTTGTAAAGCCATCATCGCCCCCACTGCAACATTTAGTGTCAGGGCAAATATAGCAGTCGGTTTAGCTTTGGGGTTGGCTAAAAGCTTCTCTGTGGCCTGCGAACCCCCCAAAATTGAATAGCCACTTACCTCAACTAAATTGGGGTTAAACGGAATCATTGCATGCTCTAGGGCCTCTTTATACCCATAAAAGCGCCCTACTCCTGATGATGAATTAACTTGACCAGATAAATGCGCAATCCGCTTATGACCCTGCGCGATTAAATACTTTGTGGCAATTTTTGCGGCTTGCGAACTATTAAAATAGACTGAGTTTATTAATCCTGGAACTTTGCGATTGAGAACTACGACTGGTACGGTTGATTTTTTTGCCGCCCGAAGAATTGCACTATTTTTATTCAGAGTAGTCACTAAAAGCCCGTCAACTCGATTGGATTGAATTAATTTTTTATATGGTTCGCCCTTAGATGGGCCATCTTCAAGGTAAGAAATAACAAGGCTATAGCCTTTTTCACTGGCGCCTCTTTCAGCTCCCTTAATAATTTCAGCAAAAACAGGATTATCAAGCTGTGGAACCACAATCCCTATTGAAAATGTTTTGGAAACCCGCAGACTACGCGCGCTAATATTGGGCTGATAGTCTAAGCCTTTGGCAACCTCCAAAATCTTGTTTTTTGTTTTACTTGAAACTCTTTGATTAGGATTTTGAGAAAGCACTCTGGAAACAGTAGATGGGTCTACTTTTGCCTTTAAGGCAATATTTTTTAAGGTTGCCCGCGGGCTTGGTTTGACTTTATTTTGTCTCATACGGCTTGAAGATATTGTAACTAGAGAATGCCCGATGACTACTAAAAATTATTTATATCCTACCCGATCAAGCAATCTTTGTGCGGCAATTTGATTTTTACCGATAGCCGCAATCGAGATATTTTCCGCCTTGTAAGGACCCAGTAATTTCAGCCCCTCATTTTCAATTTTGACTGATTTAACGACTGGCCATTCATTATTGCCATTGGCAAAATATTCTTGTGCAGAATCACTAGCCAAATAGGCAAGAAATTGAATTGCTGCTTGAGAATGGGGTGCATTTTTGGCTACCCCGCCGCCAGCAACATTAATATGAACTCCCGAAGTTTGTTGATTGGGCCAAACAAAGCCAATTTTAGAAACAATCGCTTGGTCTTCTGGATTTTTAGAACGTAATAATCGCACTAAATAATATGAATTAGTTAAAGCCACACCACACTCACCTGCTGCAACGGCCTTAATTTGATCGGTATCACCACCTCTTGGAGGCCGTGCCATGTTAGCCACTATGCCTTTGGCCCAAGCTTCCGTAGCTGCCTCACCTCGACGCTCGATCATCGCCCCAATCAGCGACAACATATAAGGGTGCGCACCTGAGCGGGTACAGACCCGCCCTTTATTCATTGGCTCAGCTAGTTTTTCATAGGTATCGACATCCTGCGGATTCACAGTCGCTTTGTTATACACAACTAAACGGGCTCTGGTCGAAAAACCAAACCAGGTCGTGCCTTCCGCATCAGGCTTCGCGCGTAAATTAGCTGGAATTCGGCCAACCAAATAGTCAGATTGAATCGGTTTAAAAAAACCATCAATTTGTGCACGCCATAGACGTGCTGCATCAACCATCAAAATAACATCAGCAGGGCTTTTACTTCCTTCGCTCTTTAATCTTTCAGCTAAGGCATTGTCATCTGCTTCAATGCGATTAATTTTGATGCCCGTCTTCTTGGTAAAGTCGCTATAAAGAGCCTCATCGGTTTGATAGTGACGGGCCGAATATAAGTTCAGCTCTTTCACCTCATTGGAGGTTTGGGCGGCAACAGGCTTCGCAATCCATATATTAATAAGTAAGACGGTAATAATTAGTATGCTCGCACTTAGCGCAAGAGGAATCTTTTGTGTCACTAGTTTCATTCTCATTTCTAAACTAACTGCCCTATTCTCAAGCTATATATGATTTG
>CANKKB010000002.1 GCA_947482555.1 Burkholderiaceae bacterium
CAAGAATTATTTGAATTGGCCCGCGATGAAAATGAAGATGAAACCTTAATTGCGCTTGAGCAGGATATTAAAGCCTACGGCACGATCATCGCCGATCTTGAATTTCGGCGGATGTTTCATAATGAAATGGATCCGTGCAGCTGCTTTATTGATATTCAAGCTGGTGCAGGTGGTACGGAAGCCTGCGATTGGGCCAGTATGCTCTACCGTCAATACTTAAAATATTGCGAACGCAAAGGCTATAAAACCGAAATTTTAGAAGAATCCGATGGTGATGTCGCTGGCATTAAAAGTGCGACCATTAAAGTCGATGGCGAATATGCGTATGGGCACTTACGTTCTGAAACTGGCGTGCATCGTTTAGTACGCAAGTCCCCTTTTGATTCATCAAATGGTCGCCACACCTCTTTCGCGAGTATTTATGTGTATCCCGAAATTGATGATTCGATTGAAATTGATATCAACCCCGCAGATATTCGTACCGATACCTATCGGGCTTCGGGGGCAGGTGGACAGCACATTAATAAAACCGATTCTGCTGTGCGCTTAACGCACATGCCAACCGGGATCGTGGTGCAATGCCAAAATGACCGCAGCCAACACCGCAACCGAGCTGAGGCCATGAGCATGCTCAAATCCAGACTTTACGAACATGAAATGCAAAAACGCCGGGTCGAGCAAGATAAACTAGAGGCTACCAAAACCGATGTGGGCTGGGGTCATCAAATACGCTCTTATGTACTAGACCAAAGCCGCATTAAAGACCTACGTACCAATGTTGAAATTTCCAATACACAAAAGGTATTGGATGGAGACCTCGATGCCTTTATTGAAGCTAGCCTTAAGCAAGGCGTCTAACTTAATTACTCTGCTCTTATGAACGATAAAGCCCCAAATATTAGCTCTGCCCCAGCTGCTCCTGAAGCGGTAGATGAAAATCACATCATTGCCGAACGCCGGGATAAATTAAGTAAGCTACGCGAATCTGGCGTTGCCTTTCCCAATGATTTTGTACCAACCCATTTATCTGTTGACCTACATCAACATTACGATGCTCTAAGTAAAGATGATTTAGCTGCTAAAGCAATACATGTCAAAGTCGCTGGCCGCATGGTGTTAAAGCGCGTCATGGGTAAAGCGAGTTTTGCGACGATTCAAGATCGTAGCGGACAAATTCAGTTTTATATTACCGATGATCATGTTGGAGCAGATAAGCACAATGCTTTTAAACACTGGGATTTAGGCGACTTTATCGCCGCTGAAGGCATTCTCTTTAAAACCAATAAAGGTGAGCTTTCAGTTGAGTGTAAAAATTTACGGCTCCTCACCAAATCATTGCGCCCCCTACCCGATAAATTTCATGGGCTTGCAGATCAAGAATTAAAATACCGTCAGCGTTATGTCGACTTAATTGTGACCCCTGAAAGTCGAAATACGTTTTTAGCGCGTAGCAAAGTCATTGCTTCAATTCGCCAGCAGATGATTGATGCCAGTTTTATGGAAGTAGAAACTCCCATGCTGCACTCTATTCCTGGTGGCGCCACGGCAAAACCATTTATTACGCATCACAATGCGCTTGATATGCAAATGTTTTTACGCATTGCGCCAGAGCTCTACCTAAAGCGCTTAGTCGTCGGTGGCTTTGAACGGGTCTTCGAAATTAATCGTAACTTTCGTAATGAAGGGGTAAGTCCGCGTCATAACCCCGAATTTACGATGATGGAATTCTACGCAGCGTATACCGATTATCTGTGGCTCATGGATTTTACTGAAAACCTGATTCGATCTGCCGCGATCCACGCACAGGGTACTGCCGTACTGAGCCACCAAGGCCGGGAACTCGATTTAAGTAAGCCTTTTCAACGCCTCAGTATTACTGCAGCGATCTTAAAATATGCGCCCTTATCAAATAAAAATTATGCTGCTAATCAGCTAGAAGATGCTGATTTTATTCGCGCTGAAATCAAAAAAGGTGGTATCGATCCAAATGGCCCTGCTCTAAAAAATGCTGGCATTGGCGGCTTGCAATTAGCCTTATTTGAACTCGTAGCAGAAGAGCATCTCTGGGAGCCAACCTATATCATCGACTATCCAATTGAAGTAAGTCCACTCGCCAGAGAATCAGATACGCGCCCAGGCATTACCGAACGCTTTGAGTTATTTATTACTGGCCGTGAAATTGCTAATGGCTTCTCAGAGCTAAATGATGCCGAAGATCAGGCTGAGCGTTTTCGTAAACAAGTCGCAGAAAAAGAAGCTGGCAATGAAGAGGCCATGTATTTTGACCATGACTTCATTCGCGCCCTCGAATATGGGATGCCCCCTACCGGTGGTTGCGGTATTGGTATCGATCGCCTAGTTATGCTGCTGACCGATTCGCCCAATATTCGCGACGTGATCCTCTTTCCCCACTTACGGCGGGAAGAAGAAAATTAACTGCTTCTAAAGCTGAATCTTTATTCAAAAATCAACATTAAGCGGCAGCTAAACCTTTTTCATCGAATACGCCCTCAAATAAAGCCGAGCTTAAATAACGCTCAGCTGTATCGGGCAATACCACCACAATCGTTTTACCCGCATATTCTGGTAACTTTGCTAAGCGTACAGCTGCAGCCGCCGCAGCTCCACAGGAGATGCCCACCAAAATGCCCTCTTCTTTGGCGATGCGGCGCGCCATGGCAATGGCCTCTTCATTAGTCACTTGTTCTACTCGATCAACCAGCGATAAATCTAAATTTTCAGGAATAAAGCCCGCACCAATACCTTGAATTTTATGGGGTCCAGGTTTTATTTCCTCACCATTGAGTTTCTGGGTAATGACGGGGCTTGCAGTTGGCTCAACTGCTACTGTCTCAATTGCTTTGCCTTGGGTTTTTTTAATGTAGCGACTAACACCGGTTAACGTGCCGCCTGTACCAACGCCTGAGACAAAAACATCAATCTTGCCATCGGTATCAGTCCAAATTTCTGGGCCAGTCGTTGCCTCATGAATTGCGGGATTGGATGGATTACTAAATTGCTGCAATAAAACATATGTATTGGGATCAGAGGCCACAATTTCGTTTGCTTTCGCAATTGCGCCATTCATCCCTTTAGCACCTTCAGTTAATACCAATTTGGCGCCCAGAGCAGTTAATAGTTTTCTGCGCTCAACACTCATCGTCTCGGGCATGGTTAAGGTCAGTGGAATACCGCGTGCAGCTGCAACAAACGCTAAGGCAATGCCGGTATTGCCACTGGTAGGCTCAACCAATTCCTTACCAGGCCCTAAGATACCGCGCTTCTCAGCGTCATTGATCATGGCCACACCAATGCGGCACTTCACTGAATAGGCTGGATTACGGCCTTCAATTTTGGCCAGTACTGTCGCCTTAGCGCCGTCAGTAACGCGATTTAAGCGTACTAAGGGAGTGCCGCCAATGGTTAGTGAATTATCTGCAAAATAGGTCATCGAAAATCCTTAAGATTCTAAAAACAAGAGGAATAATGATTGTATTCAAATTAATTCCTTAAAAATACATTAGGCTAAGATGAAGTTGCTATTAGCTAAGCACTAAAAGTTAGAAGTAAACCTAGGCTTATTTCTTTTTGAACAGGGTGACTAAAAGTACGCTAGTTAAAATTACAAACCAAATTAAAGACCAAACTGGTACTGCTAACCCAAAGATCAAGGGTAATTGGGCTGTGCAGAAGCCATCGGCCTTAAATAGCCAAGGTAGGCCATTGACGATCTGAAATTGATTAATCCAGACTTCAAGCGGATCAATTCCACAGGACACCTCAGGATGAGACAAAATCCACACATGCCGACTTGCAACACCTAGACCAAAAAGGCTTGATATCAAGGCAAGGGCCTGAAACCAACGCGCAAAATAAGCAAAGCTAGCGGCCATAAAGCACATAATTGCGATGCCCAAGAAACCAACCCGCTGCAAAATACACAAGGGACATGGTGCGTAGAAAACACCCTGATAACCCACTTGCTGCAAAAAGATTGCCACAATGATCAGCAAAAAACAGATGATGGAAATATAAAGATAGTGATTAGGCTTCATAGTGAGATATTAAAGCAAACCAGAAAGCAAACCATTAGATCATTCCTCAAAATGGTGCTAATTTATTGAAATACCCCATTATTTCGATGGAGTTGGGGTATTGCAGATGTCTTCCAATAGCAGCAGCATCGCAGTACAGTCTTGCTGTGCTCTGCCCCACGGCTTTGCCAAGGAAAATAGTTCGCGAGAAACACCGCCTAAAAAGAGTGGCACCCCTTCAGACTTCGCAAGTTCAATTGCCAAACTAATATCTTTTAAACCCAGCGATAAAGGAAAGTCAGGAGTAATGTCACCAGCCAAAACCTTTTTCGGAAAATTAACATTAATTTGCCCCCTACCAGCAACCGTATTTTGCAATACCTTCACTGTCGTATCACGATCGAGGCCCAACTTGCCAGCAAACATGAGTGTTTCAGCAGTAAGTACCATACTCACCATACTCATATAGTTATTAATCAGCTTTAATTTAATCGCATTACCTACTGGGCCGATATGCATAATATCTTTGCCAAAATTTTCTAATAAGGGCTTAACCTCATTTAGAATTGCTTCATCTGCGCCAACCAAAACCAATAAGTCGCCTTTTTCAGCATCTGTGGGAGTGCGTCCCATTGGCGCGTCAATGGCTCTTAATCCCAGCGCTTTAAGACGTTCGACAGTTTTCATAAAACGGGTCGCATTACCCGTACTCATTTCGATTAAAAGCGCATTCTTTGGCATGCTTGCCGCTGCTCCATTTGTACCAAATAGCGCCTCATCAATAAAATCAGAGTCGGGTAGCATCGTAAATACATAACCCACGTTCTGCGCAGCATCGGCAGGAGAATTGGCAACCCGGCAATTTGTATAGGACTTAAATTCAGCGAATGCCTGAGGATTAATGTCGTAAACCGCTATTTCATGGCCAGCCTGAGCAAGTCGCAAAGCCATTGGACGCCCCATCACTCCTAGGCCAATAAAGGCGATTTTTTTAATTTCCATTACAGCCTCAAAGTTAATTACAAATCTTAAACTTCATTCGCACGCATGGTTTGTCATGAAGGTATTGCTTCATTAGTCGGGCTTAGCCCCAGAATCCTTAATTAATTTGCTATATTTTTGAGATTCAGCATTCACAAATAATGCAAACTCTTTTGGCATTAATGGTGCAGGAATAGCGCCTTGCGCTGACAAGAGTTCATAAAAAATTTTCTCTGCGGCAATTACACCGATATCAGTAGCGATCTTATCGACAATCTGACTATTCGTTCCCCTGGGCACAAAAATGCCTTGCCAATTTTCAATATTAAAACCTGGAAAGCCTGATTCTGAAATAGTCGGCACTTGTGGCAACAAAGGTGATCGCTTGAGGGTCGTGACCGCTAAAGGCCGTAATTTTCCAGCAACAATATGGGGCAATGCTGGTGGAATACCGGCAAAAAATAAATCGACTTGACCGCCTAATAAATCCGTAATTGCTGGAGCCCCACCTTTATAGGGAATATGCGTCATTGATACGCCGGCCATTAATTGAAAAAGTTCTCCAGCTAGATGTTGTGGCCCGCCACTTCCAGAAGAGGCGTAATTGACTTTACTGCCTTGGGTTTTAATCATTTGCAATAATTCAGGCATATTTTTAACTGCTGACTTGCTATTGACCACCAAGACTAAAGGTGAGGATGCAACGCGCGCGACCGGAATAAAATCTCGACTGGGATCAAACGGCATCTGAGCGTATAAATAGGGGTTGATGGTGATTTCAGCAGGCGAAGCTAAGAGCAAGGTATAGCCATCCGCTGGGGCCTTAGCGACTAAGTCTGCGCCAATATTCCCACCTGCTCCAGGCTTGTTTTCTACCAGCACTTGTTGCTTCCATAGTTGCCCAAGCCTTACCGCAAGGGCTCTACCAACAACATCAGTTGCCCCGCCAGGCGGAAAGGGGACAATAATCTTAACGGGCTTATCTGGATAATAAGATTGAGCAAGAGCTACAGTTCCATAGCTTATAACTAAAAACAGAAGTGGTAATAAAAATTTGAATTTAATCCGCATATTATTTTTACACTTCTTTAATTATTAAAAAATGTCAGGCTATTAAGCATGACTTCACTTAATTAACTACCCCACCAATCACTTCAACCATTTTTTTGCTGGGATCAACCCGTAAAATTTGTCCGCTCTGTAAGGCCTGAGTAATATCTTCAGTAAAGCCACTCAGCATACTGATATCGCCCTGCGCTGCGCCCTGCACTAAGATTGGATTTACAGAATTAAAAATAATGGCCAATGGGGCAATATTGCGTGACTTCATTTCGTACAACATCCAAGCGCTTGCAACTCCGCCCTTAGCAGTATCAAGGACTAAAATTTTATCCTTATACGACTGGCCAAATAGCTTATGACTGGGTCTAGAGAAAGTACCGTTAACGCGGTCTAAATCGTAGCGCGCTGAAAAACCATCGCTCGCACTTAAACATTCGCCCTCAACAAGATTGCCTAAACCGTGTTTTGCATAATAAATTGTGCTCATGATAATTTTCCTGTCTCAGCTGCTCTTACACACTCTTCCATTGAAGCCAACATCGGAATATAGCCATACCCACCTAATATATTGACCATTTTTGCGCTATTGGTGGCAAGGCGCTTCCAGCCATTGGCTGTAGCAATTTCTCTGGCATACGATTGATAAAAGCACATCCCAGAAAAAACCGTACCACCTGCATCTTCAATGGTTTTAGTAAGCCCCATACGGTCTGAATCCGCTTTTACCTGCGGACTCGTTACTGCAAGTAAGGGAATTTTAAATTGCTTGCCTTCACATAAATCTGCTACTGAACGCATTTCAATTAAGCTTAATTGTGGCGCTGAAAAAACTACTACATCAACTTCATCAGTTACTCGATAAGAGCTTTGCAAAGCCATCACGTCTGAATAAGCAATCTTACTGGGTGATAGTTGATTAATTCCCAAATCTTGCGGTCTAAGCGCTTCAGGGGTAATTTCAGCAATATGAAATAGTGCCGTAGAACCAAAGCTGGCCATCGCGGCACCAAAATGCTTGAGGCTGTCTGAAGTGGGCACCGAACTCACTCCTTCCAAAATGGGTACAGCCCAGTAATTACCTGTTTGCTTACCAATATAAGCGCCTAAAGCGCCCCATTCGTTTAGAGAGTTTGGCATCCAGTCAACCGAAAATCGTTGTGATGGCCGACGATAGGAATTAAGGTGATAACCATAACGCGGCGTTCTTCCCGTTAATCCCGCCGATAATGCCGATGGCCCACCCTCAAAATTTGAGCGCGCACCACAAATTGAATTTGAATAGATGACTACGCCGGTATCACCAAAAGCCACATGCTCGCCATAAATCGGCGCCATGATGGTTTGGTAATTAATGCAGGTATCTGTCATCGATACGCCCATCTTGACAAAGGCGGCGATAGCACGCCGCTCAAGATCGAGCATTTTCTCGGTTTGGCCTAATTGCTTGGCTTTAGTAAAGTCTGTACCACGTGGGTCAGTAATCGTCGGAATGCTAACTACCCGATCTTTAGAAGTGTTTTTTGCCAAACCCTCAAGCCAAACTACACCAGCCTCACCAAGACTTTCTGTGTCGGCCATAATGTGTGCCTGCGCTACCTCAACAAAATCTTCAGCCTCAAAAAAATCGCCGACTTTAATTTGATGCTGTATCGCCATTTGCTTTACTGGCCCAAATTCACCAGCTAGCATCGCTTGTTCTTTTTGGTTTAATTTCATTATTGTTATGGCCTTAAAAGAATAAATACAAACAAGTAATAGCGCTTTAAACCTAAAAAGGTGGATACCCCTAATTTATAACAGTATAAATTAATCTCTCAGGGGATCGTAGCTATTTACCAAAGCCAAGGCTTAGCAAAAAATCGAATGAAATCAAAGGGATTAACGCTTCAAGAATAGCGCTAGTAGAACGACTGCCACGATTTGAGCAGCAATAAAGCCTAAGGTATCGGCTGGAGCGATTCCGACCAAGGTATTGGTTAGGCTTCTTGCTACTGTTACGGCGGGATTTGCAAAGAAAGTGGATGAAGTAAACCAATAACCCGCTGTCACTGTTAGAGCTACTAACATGGGTATGCGGTCCTTAGCACTTCTATCGCCAAGATAAATTACGCTGAGTAAAACTAGGGTTGAAAAAAATTCACTAGCCCACATACCCATACTGGTTCTAACTTTGCTTGATTCTTGCAAAATGGGTAAGCTAAAGATGAAGTGGGTAAGCCAAATACCGGCAATAGCGCCAGTAAATTGGCAAACCCAATAAGCAAGCATTTTGCTTTTATCGATATGACCTAATTTCCAGAACATTAAACTCACAACAGGGTTAAAGTGCGCTCCTGATATTGGCCCAAGCAAGGTAATCAAGACATATAAACCAGCACCTGTGGCAATGCTATTACCTAGTAAGGCCACAGCATCATTACCACCACCCAAGGTTTCACCCATAATTCCAGAGCCCGCAATAATGGCTAATAGCAAAGCTGTGCCTATAAATTCACTCAGATAACTTCTCATGCTTTTGTGTGAATTTCTCTAAGACTCATGGAATCTAATTTTTCCAAAGGTAAGGCGGCCAAGATATCTAGGCGTTTTTTTAAGCCATTCTTCACGTCGTTAAACACTTTACGCTTTTCCAAATCTGTGCCCTGTATTTGTGATGGATCAGGAAAGCCCCAATGCGCAGTAGCTGGTTGCCCTGGCCAGAATGGACAAACTTCACCAGCAGCGTTATCACAAACAGTAATAACAAAATCCATCTTGGGGGCATCAGGCCCACCAAAAACATCCCAGCTTTTTGATTTCAACAAGGTTCGATCCATTCCCAATTCTTCAGCAATGTCTGCAGCGATTGGGTTTACGCTGGTACCAGGTGTAGAGCCCGCAGAAAAACCCTTAAATTTTCCGCTTGGATGGGTAGAGGATAAGGCTTCACCAAGTACAGAGCGGGCTGAATTATGGGTGCATAAAAAAAGGATGTTGTATTGCTTCATTTCCGGTTCCCTTAAAAATTAGCAGCAAGATTTTTTAGCAATGGCAGAAACAGCCACAGTTGCAATTGGCGCCGGTACGCAGCAAGCATCATCGCTGGCTGCTGCATTATTAAAAACAGGTATTGAGTCCAAGGTATGAAAGGTTTCCCAAGGTATGCCAGCCGGGTCATTAACCCAATACTTATCGGATTGGGCATAACAACACGCAGTACCCATTTCCTCGATTACTTCACCCTGCACCTGATCCAAACGAGTTTTCATTTCGCCTAATTCAGCATCATTTTCTACCTGGATGCCTAAATGGTTAATTCCAATAGGTGCACCTCGAGCAGAAATTGCGAAATTTACTTTTGGGTCTTCTAATTGCCATTTAGCATAATCACTCTTTATTACGGTAGGCTCAGAGCCGAACATTTTTGAATAAAAAGGAATGCTGGATTGAATATCGGAGACCCCTATATGAACATGCATACGCTTCATCTGCAACTCACTTTCTTTTTCTTTTTCGTTTCACATAATTTTCCGCCACAACAATTTTCTAGCAAAAAAGCACTAAGTGAATTAACTAAGTCGGCATTGGGTCTATAAATCAGATTGCGACTTTGACGCTCAACTAATAGCAATTTAGCATTTACTAACTCTTTGAGGTGAAAGCTCAAGGTGGCATTGGGAATGCCTAACTTCTCAATAATTTGCGTGGGCGTTAAGCCAATATCGCCTTTTTGCACAATTAGGCGAAAGACATTCAGTCGACTTTCTTGACCTAAGGCGACAAATGCTTCGATAGCTTCGCTATTTTTCATATTTCCATAATAATGGAAATTTATGACAAACTGATTACAAGCTCATGACAAGCCCTGTTTCTAGCTTATTCTGGCTTAATACCGGAATCTTTAATCGTTTTAGCCCATTTCAGCGCTTCATTCTTTTGGAAAGTACCAAAAGCTTCAGGAGTCATTGGCTTAAATTTAGCGCCCTCAGTTTCTAAACGCTTTTGTACTGCAGGCTGTTGCATGATTTTGATAATCTCTGCATTAAGCTTATTAATAATGGGTTTTGGCGTACCTGCTGGAGCAAAAATGCCAATCCAGTTGCTGACATCAAACCCCGGTAAGGTTTCAGCCACTGTTGGCACATCGGGGAGTGAACTGGCTCTGCTACTACCGATCACTGCTAAAGCCTTTAATTTATCGGTCTTAACATAAGGCAAGACTGTGGGCATCGTTGCAAACATAACTTGGGTTTGCCCGCCAATTAAATCAGTGATAGCAGGTGCATTACCTTTGTATGGAATATGCGTCATATCCACTTTTGCTAAGGACTTAAATAATTCGCCAGCTAAATGGCTTGTTGTTCCCATACCGCCAGAGCCATAAGAAACTTGGCCTGGACGCACTTTAACATAAGCAATTAATTCATTGACATTTTTTACGGGAATTGCGGGGTTAACAACCACTAAGCCTTCAGCATCTAAAACATAAGCAACTGGCTCAAAATCTTTTAGCGGGTCATAGGGCATATTTTTCATGAGGTATGGGTTTACCGCATGACTACCAATATTACCCATGACCAAGGTATATCCATCGGCTGGGGCTTTTGCCACAAAGTCTGCACCAATATTGCCGCCACCACCGGTTTTATTTTCAACCACCACCGGTTGACCCAAGGACTCACTCAATCCCTGGCCCACTACACGCGAAAAAGTATCGGCAATTCCCCCGGTGGCAAATGGCGAAATAATCTTAATGGGCTTATTGGGGTAAGGCTGACTTTGCGCACTTACCGCACTTACATTAGCGATGAAAGCGATAAAAACAATAAAAATACGGGCAAATAAAGATTTCATGATTGTTAACCCTTTAATCAATTAATTTAACGATTCTGCAAATAACATCTCAAAATCTTTTTTATTCAATGGACGTGGATTCGAGGCGCTTGAATGGTCTTTTAAGGCGCCCTCCACCATTGCAGGAATTATCTCTGGAGTAACTCCCATGGCGCTTAACGATACAGGTAGATTCAGTTTTTGATTTAAATTCTCAATAAATCGATCAAGTGAAATGCCATTTGGCACTCCCATGGCTGCTTTTAAATCGGCAATCTTTTCAGCACAATAGGATTGATTAAAGCGCAGCACGGCGGGGAGGATTACCGCATTTAAGGTGCCATGATGAAGTACAGGAGACTTTAGCCCCCCTAATGGGTGCGACATCGAATGCACTGCACCAAGCCCTTTTTGAAAGGTTAAGCCACCCTGCAGCGAAGCCATCATCATGTTCCATCTCGCATCGCGATTAGAGCCATCTTTAAATGCGACCTCGATCCACGCTGCAGCGCGTTTAGCCCCGTCAATTGCAATTGCGTCCGCCGGCGGGTTAACACGGGGAGATAGATAAGTTTCAATGCAGTGAGTCAAGGCATCCATCCCCGTTGCCGCAGTAAGACTTGGAGGTAAGTCAAGTGTTAAGTCAGGATCACAGAGTGCTATTTTTGGAATGAGATGGGGACTAATAAAACCCAATTTACGACCGTCTCGAAGAGAAATTAAAGCTGCCCGCCCTACTTCGCTACCGGTGCCGGCAGTCGTAGGCACAGCAATCACCGGCACAACTTTAGAGCTGATCTTTTCAAGACCGCCCAAAATTACTGCATATTGCTCAATGGGTCCTGGGTGGGTAGCCAATAGGGCCACACCCTTTGCGAGATCAATTGATGAGCCACCACCAATGGCAATGATCCCATCGCATTTTTCTGTTAAATAAACGTGGACGGCATCCTCTACCGCCTCTTCGGTCGGATTTTGTGGGGTATTAGCAAATAAAACTGGATTAAATTGGCTAAGCAATTTTTGAATATCGCCCACGATTGCAGTTTTACTGAGAAAGGGATCGGTGACTAGCAGCGGTTTACTAATTCCCAAACTGCTTAGTAAGCTTGCAAGCGTCTTAATCGCTCCATAATCGAATTCGATGCGAGTTAAGTAATGAATCGTTGCCATAACTAAAAAAGTTGCCTTAGTTTTTTGATCATTGGCAACTCAATTAATTTACCCTCGTAAACAATGGGCCGACTAGGATCTAATGCATACATCGCCAGTATTTTTTCCGCCCGCTCGATCTCTTCTGCACTTGGAGAAAATGCTTTCTTAATCGTGCTCACTTGACTACCATGCTTAGTAACCATCCCCATCATGCCCAAAGCTTTAGATCTCAAGCAATAGTTAAATAGCTTTTCTTGGTCTGCAGTTGCATCAACAAAAGGTGCAGGAGAATCAAAGACTAAAATACCCCCCAAAGCAGCTGCATGAACCACTTTAGAGCGGCTATATAACAATGGCTCCCAATCCATCTCGCAACCAATTGCTGTTGACAGATCAAATCCACCGAAATACAGTCCTTTTAACTTTGGATGTGCGCCAGCAATCAGTGAGGCATGCTCTAGGCCCTTTGCTGTTTCAATGATTCCAAATAAATTCATTGGAGAATTTTTTTCTTCCAAAAAATGACCTACTTGAATTAACTCTTCTACTGTTTCAAGTTTGGGAATTAATAAGGTAGAAATAAAGGCTGGTTGATTGACTAGCATTGCTAAGTCACTTTGCCCGTCTTCTGAATCCAGTGAATTAATTCTAACGATATATTGCGCAGACCTTGTCGGTTTATACGTTTTTAAAAATTGTTTGAGGGCTAAGCGACCCTCCTGTTTTCGGTCTAATGGCACCGAATCTTCTAGATCGATACAAACAATATCAGCAGCACATTCAGCTTCATTATTTAATTCACTCAGGCGCAAACCACCCCAAAATAAAGAAGCGCAATGATTTTTCTTTAAATTATCGGGCATTGCAGGCTTATTTTTTCAACATATTGTCGTAATTGACGTTTAGATGTGCCTCTACCGGATCGGCACCCGCGCGAATTTCAGCAATGACACGATCTTCGGTAGCCTTCACTTTTTGGGCAAAAGCGAGCACTTCTACGATATGCTCCATCGGCACAACCACGGTACCATTTTCATCTGCCAAAATAAAGTCACCAGGTCGCACAGGTACGCCAGCTAACATAACTGGTATGCCATAACCTGCACAAGAAGAACGCCCACGAACAGATTGTTGCGCAATACCTTTGGCATAAACAGGCATGCCATAAATTTTGTATTCATCCACATCACGTACTACGCCATCAGTGACGCAGCCAACTAAACCATTATGTTTGGCAGTTGCCCCCGCAACACCACCAAAGGAATTGACAAAGGGATTTTCTGAAGCATCGACTACCAGAACTGAGCCCGCTCCACCAAGAACAATTGCCTTTAGCGTACCGATAACGGTTGACTCTTCTGCCTGCCCAAATGGGAGATACTTCAAAGTAGCCGCTGGACCAGCGATTTTGGCGCATGGGTATATTGGCAATATGCCTTGTGGGGCTCCATTAATACCAAGCCGATCTAGAGCATCCGAAACATTGGACGCTGATACATTTAAATATTGACTGACGATTTTTGAATCTACTTTAGCCACTGAAGCCTCCCTTTAAATAAGTAATTATTTTAATCAATCCAACGTTGCACCCGAATCACGCACTGCCCGGGCCCACTTACTAAGTTCCTTCGCCTGAAAATCAGCAAAGGGCTCACTAAAATCCGTATTTGGTACAACACCTAGATTACCCAGCTTATCTTTATAGGCGGCTGAAGCAGCAATCTTCTCAGTATCGGCCTTGAGTAGGGCATAGACATTTTTGGGTAATTTGGCTGGCGCAAATACGCCCCACCAAGCAATCGACTCAAACTGAGGATAGCCCTGCTCTGCTACCGTAGGAATAGTTGGCAGCACTGGTGAGCGGACTTTGCTGGTTACGGCCAAGGCGCGTAACTTACCAGAAACAATATGGGGTAAAACAGATTGAATTGGGTCAAAAACGAGATCAATTTGGCCGCCTAGTAAGTCAGTAACTGCTGGCGCACTGCCTTTGTAGGGAATATGTTTTAGGTTTGCCTTGGTAGTCGATTCGAATAATGCCGCTGTTAAGTGCCCTGGGGTGCCGTTACCAGCAGTACCAAACTGTAGAGACTCTGGGTTTTGCTTGGCTTGTTTAATTAATGCATCTAACGTTTTTATTGGGCTACTCGCATTAACCGCAATCACAATTGGTGCGCTGGCAACTAATGCAATGGGCGTAAAGTCCTTCACCGCATCGTAAGATAGTTTTTTATATAAACTCGGATTAATCGCGTGGGTGCCAACTGTACCCATAAAAAGCGTATAGCCATCTGGCGCAGCACGGGCCACAAAATCTGCTCCAATCGTACCGCCAGCACCCCCTTTATTGTCGATAATTACCTGCTGCTTAAGCTCATCTCCCAGTAACTGGGAAAGTGGTCTAGCAACAATATCGGTTGGTCCGCCCGGGGGAAATGGCACAATTAAGCGCAATGGTTTGTCAGGAAAATTCTGCGCAACTACTGGGCTAATGATACCGCTAAGTAGGCCAAGAATGGCAAAAAATAAGCCTGATTGATAGCGCCTAGAATAAAAATGATTTTTACGCATTTAGAACACCTCTCTAAATAATAAACCGCAGCCTGATAACACTAAGATCAAGCCATATATTAACTTTAATGTACTTAATTGAATACCAATATGCGCTCTTGTTCCTGCCCAGACACCAATAGCCATAAAAGGAATTAAAAATAGGGCCAATAATGCAATGTCGGCCTTGAGAAGTAAGCCAGTAATAATCATTAACGCTAAACGCAAAAATACCAATGAAAAAATAATGGCGGTCATGGTTGCTCTTAACCGAACGGCATCGTGAATACGCATTGCTAGATACGAGGCATAGATGGGACCGCCAGTGGCAAATAAAGCGGTAAAAATACCGCCACTCACCCCAAAGGGAATTGACCAAAACTGTGAAATTGTCTTATCTACTATGGAATTTCGGCCCACCAAAATTCGAATCCCATTCAAACCAGCAAAAATCCCCAAGGTAATTAGTAATGGGCTTTTAGGTGCGTCTAATAACAAAGTTACGCCAATAATGAGGCCCACTAAGGTAAAAGGAGCCAACCAATATAGCTCTTTAAAACTTGCTTGTTTAAATGATTTTTTTCCTTGATAAAAAGAGGCGCATAAATCCAAAACCACAATTAGCGGCACTACGGTTTGCAAAGGATATAACTGAACTAACAATGGCACCGAGACAATTGACGAGCCAAAACCCGTAATACCAAAAATAAAGTAGGCCAATAAAATAATGGCCGCAGCAGCAACTAGAGTTAAGGTCATTTCCAATTTATATTAATGCGCTTACTAATAAGTTAAAAATTGCATTAGCGGCCAACAGATAGAGGCAGATTTTTTTAATCTTCGATTTTGTAATTAGGTGTTCTTGATCAATGTGATGGGCTATATAAAAACCGAGCAAGAATGCAGGTAAGCCTACTAAGAGCAAAGGTAACCAAGTTAAATCGCTACTAATTATGCTAGCAGTAATAATAGCAAATAGCGCCATCCCAGAAGTCACTTGTGAAAGTAATGCGCGGGACCGAGAAAACTCTAGCGAGCTGGCATTTAAGTACAACGCAACGACTGGCCCACCAAAACCACATGAGCCCAATAAAAGGCCTGCACCAGAGCCAATAAGAGTATCTTTTAGATTCGATAAGGCAACTTGCACATGGGGCTGAAGTAAAAAGTAAAGAGCGAAACAAAGTACTGCAACGCTAGCCGCAATTTTTAAAAATTGCACGGGAAATTGCATGCTAACTAGAATGCCAATCGGCAAGCAAATGGCAGAGCCTAATAGTAAGCGGTACATGCGGGGCCGATCCTCCTTGATAACTCGCCAATTTCGGGCTAACCAAACACCGCCAAGAAGTTCGATGAACATCACCACAGGAATAAGTACCGCTAATGGAAAGAAGCCCATTAGCAAAGGAGACATCACCATCGCACCCCCAAAACCACTTAAACGCCGAAATAATCCTCCTAAGGTAGCAGAAATTGCTAAAAGGGCGATTGCAAACCAATCAAATGAATTCAACTAACTTCACTTAAATCATGTTCATCAGAAATTAAGTCACGAATTTGCTTGCGTATTTCTAGATAGCTTGGAGTATCTTCAACCATCCGCCTGGGTTCTGGCACGCGAATCACTTTTTTAACTCGGCCGGGCCTACGCGTCATGACGATAATCACGTCCGATAAATTAATTGACTCTTCAATGCTATGCGTCACAAGTACTACGGTTTTACTTTCTTCAGCCAAGATGCGAATCATTTCTTTTTGCATCATTGCCCTATTCTGCGCATCTAAGGCTGCAAAAGGCTCATCCATCAGCAGCACCGTAGGATCAACCGCTAAGGCACGAGCGATCGATACCCGTTGACGCATCCCGCCAGACAACTGATGGGGGTAACTTTCAATAAAGGAACTAAGGCCCACTAAGGCGGCAAAATGCTCGACATCTTTTTTTATCGTTGCGGAATCAATGCCCTTAATGCTGAGGCCAAAAGCAATATTGTCGCGTACAGTAAGCCAAGGAAACAAAGCATAGTCTTGAAATACCATCGAACGATCTGCGCCGGGCTCCTTTACTTCTTTACCTGCGCATTCGATTCGGCCAGCTGTAGGCACTTCAAAACCAGCAATTAAATTAAGGAGAGTCGTTTTACCGCATCCGCTATGACCCAAGATCGAGACGAACTCGTTTTTATTCACCTCCAATGAGACATCCTCCAAAGCCTGAACAGCTTGGCCTTGACCATTTAGTGCGGGGTAAATTTTACTAAGGTGTTCTACTTTTAAAGCTGACATTAATTTAATCACTATCTATCAAGAAAACATTACGCATTCAAAGCCCGTGACCATGGCATAAACTTTTTAGCGGCATAACGGATGAGCCGATCAAGCGTCAAGCCAATGAGACCAATCGCCAACATGCCATCTAAAATATAGTCGGTACGTAACACTGTTCGCGCATCATTAATTAAAAAACCGAGCCCAGAGTTAGCGCCAACAAGCTCAGCGGCAACCAAAGCCATCCAGCCTACTCCAAGGCCAATCCGTATACCAGTGATAATTTGCGGCAAAGCGGCGCGTAACACAACCCGCGTTATTACATTCCACCCACGTGCACCCAAACACCGAGCTGCGCGGATTAAATTAGGTTCAATATTTTTTACTGCATCAATCGTATTTAATAGAATCGGGAAGAAAATTCCTAAGAAAATAATGAATTGGTTTTGTGTATTGCCAACGCCAAACCATAAAATACTTAATGGAATCCACGCAATCGGTGGAATGGGTCGCAAGATTTCAATAATGGGGTCAACTTGTTCATTCACCCATTTAAAACATCCCATCACAATGCCCAGTGGAATTGCTACGCTGGCATAACAAAAAGCAATGAATTCACGCGCCAAGCTATCACGGATGTGCTTCCATAATTCACCTGAAAATCCTAATTCAATTGCGCCGTTTAATACTCCAGACGGCGGCGGTAAAAGTGTGGCCTGCGTTTTATCCAAAATATACCGGCTGGCAAACTCCCAGCCAGCCAGTAATATCAAGAGCAGAATTAAACGCCGTAACTGCTTAACTGAATGAAAAAAAGGCATTATTTTTTGTATACCTTGCCATCAAACGACCAGTCTTTAGTTAAATCGCCCTTTTCTGGAAATGGCTGAGGCTTAGTTGTATTAAGTGAAGTCATATAAGTTGGATATGGTGTTTTATCCATTGGCGTACTCCAATTAGCCGGCAAGAACGAGGGCTGCTTGGGAATACTCCAACCTAACTTAGAAAAGGTTTTATCCATAAAGCGGGTGTCTACAGCACGCGCAAAATCGACTCCGGTGAGTTTATTTTGAATTCGCTTGCTTTCATAAAGCCAGTTATAAATTGGCTCATTGGCGCGACCCCAAAATAACGGAATAGGATAAATATAGGTTGGCTTGTATAACAGGTTATAAGCACTCACTTGTTGACGCAAAATTTCTGTGGAGTAATTCTTCAGATTAGGATCTTCTTGCATTGCGGTTACTGCAGCATCCGGATTTTTGCGTATCCATAAAGTGGCTTCAGCAATGGCATCAGTAAAAGCCTGTACCACGTCTGGTGCGTTATCAATCATTTCTTGACGCGCATAGAAGGTACCCTCGTAAATGTTGTAAGGGAAGCTATCGCTAACGATGCGGGCATTTTTACGCTCCTTCACCATAATCGTTGGCGTTGGATCCCATGGAACTACCGCGTCAATACCCTTAGGCATTGCCATTTGTTCGCCGGGTGGCATATTTTTCAAAATAATATCTTTACCCACTTCAAGGCCATTGGCCTTAGCGGCTGCCTGAATATAAAATTCAGCCGAGGATCCCGTCACAATACCAATAGTTGCAGGCGGATTAGACCCTTTAAAATCTTTAATGGATTTAATTTTTGAATCGGTCGGCACCAACATGGCATGCAACAAATTCACATTAATAACAGCGATGGTTTTAACGGGAATATTTTTATCGACTAAAGTAGTAAATGGAAAATTTCCGCCATTACCAAATTGAAAACGGCCTGAAATAATCACCTCATTAATCGCCGGACCCGAAGGGAAAGCTTGCCACTTAGCCTCTAACCCACGCTTGGCTAACAAGCCTTTTTTATCCATTACTAAGTTAATCGTATTTTGACCTGACCAAGGCGGTTGAAAAGCTACCTGAATTGGCCACCAACCTTTTTCTTTAAGCCAGGCAATGGATTTAGGGGAAATTTTTTCATCTGCCCCTTCCGGCCAGCCATAATCAGTAAATTGGGTAGTTTGCGCGGCAGCTGGTAAAGCTAAACCGGCTACCATTGCAATGGCTAAAGCACTAAATACTCTGCGAGAAATCGTTAAAACTGTCATAGCTATCTCCTGTCGTAATTTTTATAAAATGCTGCTTTTGATAATAAAGTCAAACCTGATTCTATCAATTTTAGAGGCTATATCCCAATAACACGCCATCCGCTGAAACGCGATCCTAGTTTAACCGGCTGGATAGTTAGCCCTATATTTTTATCTAAGAATTATCATTTTTTAGAGCTCTAGCAATGACTAATCGCTGAATTTCACTAGTTCCCTCATAAATCTGGGTAATTCGAGCATCCCTATAAAATCGCTCTACAGGGTAATCCTGTAGATATCCATATCCTCCATAAATTTGAATTGCCTTAGAGCAAACAAATTCCGCCATTTCCGAAGCAAATAATTTAGCCTGAGAAGCCTCAGATAAGCAAACTTGACCAGCCTCTTTCATGCTGGCAGCTTTTAATACCAATAGTCGGGCAGCATTAATTTGCGTTTGCATATCAGCCAAATAATTGCCAATAGTTTGGAGCTCAATAATTGGAGCGCCAAATTGAATGCGCTCTTTAGAATATTTCAGGGCAGATTCAAATGCAGCACGCGCTATACCCAGCGCCTGTGCGGCAATTCCAATTCGTCCGCCCTCTAAATTTGCTAAAGCAATTGCAAGGCCTTTGCCACGTGGCCCTAGTAAATTACCCTCTGGAATTATGCAGCCATCCAAAGAAATTGAACAAGTATCTGATCCTCTAATTCCCAGTTTATTTTCAATTCTATTCACAATGAATCCTGGTGATGCCGTAGGAACAAGAAAAGCTGAAATTCCTTTTTTTCCAAGCTCTGGGTCAGTAACAGCAAATACGATTGCTAACTTTGCACGCTTACCGTTACTTACAAACTGCTTATGACCATTTAGCACCCAATGGCCATTCTTTAAAACTGCTTTAGTTTGCAAATGATGTGCCTCTGATCCTGCCTGAGGTTCCGTTAAACAAAAACAAGCAATTACTCTTCCCGTAGAAAGCTCAGTTAACCATTCTTGTTTTTGAGAAAAAGTACCAAACTGCATTAACGGCCCACAACCAACGGAATTATGAATACTCATGATCCCGCCAACTGAACCATCCCCAAATGAAATTTCTTCAATTGCTAGGGCGTAAGAAATAAAATCTAAGTTTGCTCCACCCCACTCTTCTGGAACTAAGACACCCATTAAACCAAGTTTACCCATTTGCAATAATACTGACTCATCAACCCATCCCTCCTGATCCCAGCGAGCACTATGAGGAATTAATTCATTACGAGAAAAATTTCGTGCCATATCTCGCACCATAATTTGCTCAAGGGAAAACTCTAAAAATCCCAAAAAAATATCCTTAAAAAATCGACGGTAAAAGGGCTTTAAGGCGTGAACTTGTTAACTCATCTATTCGATACTTCCATTGCGGAGAATTATCCTTATCAATAATTAATGCCCTGATACCCTCAAGAAGGTCACCCACATCAATCCATCGCTCTACCAGGGCGATTTCCATCGCAAAACACTCTTGAAGAGATAGGCCTCTTCCCAAGTGAATGGTCTGTAAAGCGCCAAACAAGGATAATGGTGAACGTTTACTCATTATATTAAGTGTATCTTCAGCCCATTTTTTATGACGAGCGTTCTTCATCATTTTGAGCGAATGAGCGATGTCCTGAATAGTCGGCAATGAAAAAATTGAGTCAATCAAAAGCCTTTGTTTTGAGAGTGCTGGTGAAATAGCATTTTTTCTTCCGCCAAGTTGGGTAAGTAACTGGCTAATTGTCTTTTCACCAAATGTGTCAGAGGTTAGCAAACCCAGTTCTTGAAGAAAAATATTGAGTTGGTTTGCCGGCAGATACCAATCAGCTAACTTAGCATATAAGGCATCTTCTGCCTTAATAGTGACTCCTGTTACACCAAGATAGCTGCCAATAAAACCGGGGCAACGTGATAAGAAATAGCTTGCACCAACATCTGGAAAGTAACCGATGGATGTTTCAGGCATCGCAAGATTTGATCGCTCAGTCACAATCCTAAAATCTGCGCCCTGCACAATCCCCATTCCTCCTCCAATGACATAGCCATCCATAATTGCAATATATGGCTTGGGGAATTGATACATATACTCATCAAGAAGGAATTCTTCTTTAAAAAAATTTATATGCTGATTGCAACCATTACTAATACTTTCATGCAGACTTAGAATATCACCTCCTGCGCAGAACGCTTTTTCACCGGCCCCCTTTATAACTACAGCGAAAATAGCATCATCTTGCTCCCATATTTCTAAAGCCTTATGCATGCTCCTAATCATATCTAAATTTAAGCTATTTAAAGCTTCAGGGCGATTAAGTGTAATTAGGCCAAGGTGGTTTTTTGTCTCAATAATTAAATCTTTAATCATTTTTTTTAAATAGATTAATAATTGCAGAAAAATCAAAACTGCCATTGATTAGCGCGCCTTTATCAATTGCTTTTTTAGAAACTTCACGCGAACTCATAGGGTCAATTGTGGAAGAATCAATCAATATCAATCCAGTTACATTCTGTGAAAAAATTCCACCTTCATCAAGATATACAGACTTAACTTCTTTGGAAGCTGGAAGCATGGTGATGATAATTTCAACCTTTGAGGAGATCAAAGAAAATAATGAAGTGGCAGTCGTCACATCGCCCCTATTAGCCTGAGCTAATTTTTTTATATTGGCCTCAACCACGTCATACACCACCAAATCATGTCCCGCTTTGACTAAATTACGTGCCATGGGTACGCCCATATTACCAAGCCCGATAAATCCAATTTTCATAACATTCTTAACTTTTCAAGATGAACTAATAATTTATTGAAAATAATTTAATAAAATATCTTAGGCGCAAACTGATCAAGTATTTTTAACCTACAATCAAAACCAGCGATCCTCAGCAAGGGAAAATTACCGCATGCGAGAACTGCGGCAAAATACTCATGTAAGCCTAACTAGTTGCTTACCCAGATTTGCTCCTTGAAGCATGCCAATAAAAGCCTCTGGAGCACTATCTAACCCATCTGCAATAGATTCATAATATTTTAATTTTCCTGCAATGAGCAATTGAGATAGCTCACTAACTGCTTTATCCCAGTCTGCCATATGATCAAAAACAATAAAGCCCTGCAGCCTTACTCGATTAACTAAAATATTTCTGATATTTAAGTACCTATATGCCTCAATAGCACTAGACTGAGCTATTAATCCACACAGTGCAATGCGTGCAAATGGGTTAACTAAGCTTAATACCTCATCAAATATTTGCGCGCCAACATTTTCAAAACAAACATCTATGCCATTTGGACAGGCTATTTTGAGATCTTCATGAAGATGATTTGCCTTGTAGTCAACACATGCATCAAAACCCAGCTCCTCAACTACGTGCAGACATTTTTTTACACCTCCTGCAATGCCAACAACACGACAACCAATCAGTTTTGCAATTTGACCAACAGTACTTCCAACCGCCCCCGCTGCTGCAGAGACGATTAAAGTTTCTCCAGGCTTAGGGAGACTTATTTTATTGACCCCAATCCAAGCTGTAACCCCAGGCATTCCCAAAACCCCTAAATAAGCAGAAAGAGATATTTGAGAGTCAGGAATTTTACGTAATGCGTCGCCCTTCGAGGTCGCATAAAGTTGCCACCCGAGCGTGCCTACGACTTTATCACCGACTTTAAAATCAGGGTGTAATGACTCAACTACTTCTCCTGCCGTTGCTCCAACCATTACTTCGCCAATTTCTATAGGATTTACATAGGATTTTGCATTTGATATTCTGCCTCGCATATAGGGATCTAAAGAGAGCCAAAGATTGCGGACTAACACTTCCCCTGCGTTAGGGTTAGTGACTTTCGCTGCAAATAATTCGAAATCACTAGGCTTTGGAATTCCTACCGGCCTATTCTTTAAGAGAATTTGTAGATTTTTCATTTTAGTTATAAATTTTTTTAATAATACTAGGTTAGTTTAAACGTCGAACTAAGCCATACTAAAGTTTCTGCCATTACGGAATCAAATGCTGGCCCCGAATAAACATCATAGTGATCCTTGCCCTCTAAAATAATCAGCTTCTTAGGCTCAAGTGCAGCATCATATAAAGCCTGCATTTCGTAGGGCGGGGCTACCTGGTCATTAGAGCAAGAGATTAAAAGTAATGGCCTAGGAGAAATTTTAGCTACAACCCACTCAGCTTTAAAAATAATGGTTTCATCCACAAACTCTAATGGAATTTCATCGCGATTTACTCCGCCAGCTTTACGTGCTGCCTGAGACTTAGCTTGAGATGCGGCGTCAAGAAAAAGTATCCGGCCACGATCGACAAAACTTGATTTTCCAGTTCTTGCGCGCTGCAAACGATCGTCTCTAGCATCTTGCATTAGTTGCTGCCATTTATCAGCTGGCCAAACACTTTCCAACCAACGTTCCCCATCTCCAACCCCAACAACACCAACTACTACTTTTACTCGCTGATCAATTGATGCAGTCCAAATGGCTGTTGAGCAACCAAAACTCCATCCAAATAGGCCAATACAAGACTGGTTAATATTTGGCTCTGCACAAAGTATGGTTAATGCAGCCTGAACATCTGCTACACGACCATGGGGATCTAACCGGCGAACTGGTCCGTCACTTTCCCCCCAACCTTTGTAATCAAAGCATAAAACTGCATAACCTGCATTAACAAGAAATTTTGCTGCATCTGGGAGATATAGATGCTTCATGCCATTGTATCCATGGCACATAACTACCCCTGGTCTCCCTTCCGGTGGTGGAGCATCGGTAGGTAAATATAAGTCGGCAGCTAAGCGAACCCCCTCACTAAAAAAATGTCGTGACTCACAAACTAAACCCATATCAAATCTCCTTCGAATAAATAGTTGGGGAATTTCTTGCCAATCCGCCATATAAATCAAGTATTTTTTCTAACCAAATATAAATTGGATCAGTGGGCTCAAAAAATTGGAGTGAAGAAACAAATCTTGCCATTAGCAAGGGGGATGCGGCAATAAAATCCTGATAGTCTGGAGCATTCCCACCTAAAAATGGTTGTTCTTGCAAAATAAGTCGAATAGGCTGCAGAACCTCTTGCAACAATAAGATGCCTTGCTCCGCCGGAATTTTAATTAATTCAAGTGAATTACCAAATCGAGCCTCCCGCGATGTTCTAAAATAATCCCTATCCCCCGCATCAATGCAATTAAAAATATCTAAAATTACCATTTTTAGAATCAAGGGTTGTATTGAAAGTTGTGTATAGTAATTGAGTAATTTAGATTGACTGCCTAAAAGTAAGTTACTTTCAGATGGATAAAATTTATCTAGATAACAGGCAATGTCCCAGCTATCAACAATTACTTTTTCATTGTCAACTAAAACTGGTAATAACTTTTGCCCCGAAAATGCAATTCTATTTTTTTCTACAAACCGAATAGGAATTGATTCAAATTTTAGACCTTTAAATGCTAAAGCCAGCTTTACTCGCCAGCAAAATGGACTAAACCGCACTTCAGAATTGGCTGCAGCTAAATCATAAATTTGAATAGTCACTTTTGAAGCTAGCTTATAACTAATTTTTTAATGAAGCGTTTAAGTTACCAGCGCTTTGTACATATTTTTGAATTTGTGCTTTTAATTCAACAAATCCCTGTTCCGTATTTACGCGTTTTCTATCTAGCGTATTAGAAATTTCATTATGTATGGTACCGGGTGATCCAGCCATAATAATAATCTTGTCGGCCATAGTTACAGCCTCATCAACACTATGGGTTACAAAAAGTACAGTTTTCCGTTCTTTTTCCCAAATATTTAATAATTCTTGCTGTAAATTTTCTCTAGTGTATGCATCCAATGCACCAAAGGGTTCATCCATTAATAAAATATCTGGTTGCATTGCAAGTGCGCGAGCAATTGCTACTCGTTGTTTCATTCCTCCAGATAGTTCAGAAGGATAGCTATCAATAAATTTCTCAAGCCCGACAAGTGCTACATAATATTTTGCATGTTCATAGCGTTTTACTCGCCCCATGCCTTTCATCTCAAGTCCAAATGAAATATTATCCAAGACAGATAACCATGGAAAAAGTGCAAATTCTTGAAAAACCATGATCCTACTCGGACTTGGTCCATTAATTTTTTGACCATGTGCAATAACTTGACCGCTTGTAGGCTCTTCAAACCCGGCAATGATATTTAATAAAGTTGATTTTCCTCCGCCGCTAGGCCCCAAAATACAAACGAATTCGTTCTCATTAATAGTAAATGAGGTATTAGAAATTGCGTGAACTTTTTTTTTATTTTTTGTAATAAAAGTCTTACTAATATTATCAACAACTAGCGCATCCATCTATAAATCCTTTATTCGCTTGACCCGTGATACCAGGTTAAAAAGGGGCGTGCAGCCATTCTCAAAACAAAATCCATCGCGATCCCCATAATTCCAATCATGATCATGCCCATAAAAATGATGTCAGTACGAAGAAAATTGCGCGCATCTTGAATCATGAAACCCAATCCAGATGTTGCAGCAACCAATTCAGCTGCAACTAAAACCATCCAAGCCACCCCCAAACCTACTCTTAAGCCATTAAAAATAGCTGGCATTGCTGAACGCAGGACAACTTTATAAAGTAATTTAGACGGCGGTGCACCAAGGTTGCGAGCAGCACGAATTAAGATTGGATCAATTCCCTTTACCCCATGGATAGTACTAAGCAAAACAGGGAAAAAGGTACCAATAATTATGATAAATAAATTTTGTGTAAGTCCAATACCAAACCAAAGAATACTAATTGGTATCCAAGCTATTGGTGGTATTGGCCTAAGTAATTCAATAATTTTTTCAACATAGCGATTAAAACGAGGCCACCAACCAATTGCAACTCCCAATGGAACTGCAGTTATCATCACAAAACCCCATGCCATCAAAACACGTTTTGAGCTAGCCAAAACGTGTTCTAACAACTCTCCGGATTGTGCAGTAGTAGCTGCCGCCAAGAGAACCTTGGATGGAGGGGATACTAAAATCGACAACTGAGGATTTAATTGAGGAACTAAGAATTGTGCAACTAGCTCCCATACACCAATTAGGATTAAAATAATAATTAATCCTGCATAGCGTCTCTCTAAATCATTCCAATTAAATCCCTGCTCAGATTTATCCTCCAGCTCCACGCCGCGCGCCTCCACTATTATTTTGCTAGCTTAATTGAAATTATTCATTTGACTTAACTCTCAGATTTTGTTGGCTTAGGATGGCTTAAAATTACGTCCATTAAAGTACCATGGACTTATTAAATCACCTTTATCTGGAAATATTTGAGGCTCTGTCATATTATCTTCATTAGGATAGCTTGGATACGGCACTTGTCCTACCTTACCAGCCCAATTTGCGGGTATCCATGGCGGTCTCTGCGGCACCTTCCATCCCAGTTTTTGCATGGTCCGATCAGCAAAGCGCGTATCAAAATATTCCTTGTACATCTCGGCGGTTACTAATGTTTTTAACCGACCTGATTTAGCTAGCCATGCTGAAACCCTTGAATTCTCTGTCGCCCAAAAATCTGTATAAGGATAAAACCAGGTAGGTTTGTAACTATTATTAACAAGACGTGTAAGCAAAGCAATTAATTCAGGCGTAAAACTTTTATACATTGGGTCTTTTTCGGTTATGGCATTTGCATCTTTTTCATCATAACGAGAATACAGAATTCCTTCTACATAAGCATCTACAAAAGCTTGGGCTACATCTGGGGCCTTATCAATAATTTCCTTAATCATCCAAACGTTACCTTGGTAGAAATTGTAAGGAAAAATAGTGTCAATTTCACGGGCATTTTTTCTAACTTTAGTTTGCGTCCAAGTATATGGAGCCCATTGAACAACTCCAGCCAATCCATCGGGCATCAACAGTAAGTCTGGTGGGGTTAAGCTTTTTAGAATAACGTCCTTGCCAACCTCAAGACCATTAGTCTTTAAGGCTTCTTGAAAATAAAATTCAGCAGACGATCCAGCTACGATTCCAAATGCAAGGGGTTTGTTTGGCGCCTGTTTAATATCAGCTAGCGACTTTAAGGGAGAATTTAGGGGCACCATAGTTGAATGCTTAAGCACAGGTGCCGCAATAGCCAAACACCTTACCTGAGCATTATTGGCTATTAAACTTGTAAAGGGTAGATTCCCCTCTATCCCCCCCTGGATTCGGCCAGCTGCCGCTGCTTCATTAATGGCAGGTCCACTTAAAAAAGAAATGACCTCAACTTCTAAGCCGCGGGACTTAAAAAACCCTTTAGGACCTGCAACAGGGAGAGATGTAAACCCCGGTTGACTACCAATTTTAATAGGCCACCAGCCCTTCTCTTTTAAAAAAGCAATCGAACTTGCAGAGACCATTTCATAAGGCTGTGGCATTCCCCATTCGGTAAACTTTTTTTGCTGCTGCGCTACAGCAAGCATTGGGTTAATAGTTAACCCTAAACCACCAACTCCAACTGCTGCAATAAAGTTGCGTCTTTTCATTTTGTCTCCAATATTTTAATTTAGTTATGTTGTTTGGTTACTCCAATTCAATACATTTCCATCATCTCGCGTGCTTCTTGAGGTGTAGCGATCTCTCTTCCCAGCTCACGCGCTATTCGCACTGCTCTCTCAACCATTTGGGCATTACTAACAGCTAATGTTCCAGGAGAGTAATAAACGTTATCTTCAAATCCAACTCGAATATTTCCACCCATTGCTAAAACCATCGTTGATAGTGGTACTTGATATTTTCCAATGCATACCACTTGCCATGTAGCGCCATCTGGGAGGTTATCAATCATAGCCATCAAATTTTGCGGTGAAGCGGGAATGCCGCCATCAATTCCCATTACTAAACTGAAGTGCATTGGCCCTGTTATTACTCCCAAATCTCTTAACTTGAGCATATTTGTAATGTGACTAATATCATATACTTCTAACTCGTTATGAATTTTTCGCTCATTACATCCTTTGATAAAGATAGTATTCCACCATTTAGAATTGTCGAATAAAAACTCCGTATTTTTATGTTGAAAATGAAATGTTCCTGCATTCACAGTCAACATATCTGGGCGTGGAACAAGATCTAATAATGCCATTCTCTGATCTTGCGTAAATCCTTCAGCTGGTCTATGTAGGCCATTAATATAGCGGACACCAATTCCATTTCCCACTTGTGTAATCATCCCCTTACAGCGAGAATTAATTCCACTAAGTACCTCTCCATAAATTGCAGGATCTGCGGAAGTGAGTCCATTTTTATCTCGCACATGTAAATGCGCTATTGAGGCACCTGCATTAAATGAGTCGTGCATGGCTTGCACGATATCCTGTGGTTGCTCTGGTAAAGCAGGATTAGACTCTCTTCCATGAAGACCGCCCGTTGTTGCAACAGTGATGATGACCTTTTTTAGATCGGTTAAATTTGGCTTCATTGTGCCCCCTCTTTTTAGTTATTAAAAGAAATTTAAACTGAAAAACTTAAATCTACATTTCCAAATCGGGATTTAACCCTTGAAAAATTCTTGCCCTGTATTAGATACTTCATTAGCTCGGAAAAGGGCTGCAACTGCTTACCCTGCTTGAGGGCTACTGAGGTACCATCTTGCAGACCTAAAGCTAAATTGGGGGGATAGAAGGCATGCAGGCAAAGCTGCTCGCGCGAAACTGACTTACCCCATTGCTTTCTTAAATCACTTAAAGCAGGTTTGATGAAATCACCTGGTCGCTGACTCGGGTCATACTCCACCCCAGCGCGTGCCATTACTTCTGCGCTTGCCTGACCTGCTAATTTTCCGTAATGCCCACGCAAGTAGAGCTTTACTTCATCAGGAATTGTTTTATAGCGTTCACCCTGCATCACATTGAGAACGGCCTGAGTCACAATATACTGGGCAAAAGGGCTAACTAAAATGGGATAGCCCAAGTCTTTTCTCACTTGCGCAGTTTCTTCTAAAATTTCTTGTTCTCGATGGGCGATGCCAAGAGTTGCTAACTGCGCCCGTAGATTAGAGATCATGCCACCCGGTATTTGGTGTTCATACAGTGCTGGGTCATATGCTAGCTTTTCACCCCGGGGCAAACTATCGCGAGTACAAATCCAATCGAAATAGTCATCCACCTCTTGCAAGGAAGATATATTCATCTTTGGTGCTCTACCGAGGCGCTCTGCACTAGCCAATACTTCAGTTACCGAAGGTAACGAGGCGCCATTGGCTAAGCAATTCGTGGCAACATAACCATAACTAAAGCCGGCTTTAATTGCTTCTTCATAAACTAAAGGGGCCAAACCCGACTGACAATGGGAATGTAATTTCAAGGGAATGTCCTTGGCTACAGCAACTAGCGCTGGAAATAAAGTAGCGCCACGCTCTGGGGTCAATAAGCCTGTAGGATCTTTAACAGAAATAAAATCGACTTTTAACTCAACTAGTTCTTTGGCCCGCGCCACAAAATAAGCATCGTCATGGACTGGGCTTAATGCATAAGTGAGCATCGCATTAATCAGCATGCCATGTTTTTTACCTGAGGTAATCGAAGAAGTAATGTTGCGGTTATCGTTGAGCGCATCGTAGACTGTTAATACCTTAACGCCTGATTCTGCCAATAAAGCAATATTCAGATCGACTACATCATCAGGAAACAATTCAAAGGTATAAATACTTTGTCCACGTGTCAAGGCATCGGTAGGTGTTTCTAGTTCGCGACTGAGAAATGCCATGCGTTTCCAGGGGTCTTCACGCAAGAAACGTACCATTACATCAAACACGGCACCTCCCAAAATATTGATATAGCCGTAACCTGCACGGTCGATATTATCTAGGGCCGGGTAAATTTGGGCTGTAGTCATGCGCGTTGACCATAGGCATTGATGCGCATCGCGCAGCGTTACATCAATCATTTGGAATGGTGCAAGTTGACTAAGTAGTTTTTTTGCCATCACAACTCGATTACCATTAAAACTTGACCTGCCTCAATCGTTTCGCCATCAGCTACAAAGATATCGATAATTTTTCCAGCGTGTTCAGCTGAAATCGTATTGAGTAGCTTCATCACTTCCACAATGCACACGGGAGTATCGGGGCTTACCTTTGAGCCAATCTCGACAAAAGGCGGTGAAGTAGGATTGGGTCGGCGGTAAAAAGTTCCCACCATTGGGCTCAAGACTTCGAAAAGACCAGCTTGACTCCTTGGCTTAATAGCTTCTACAGCCTTAATAGCTTCTACAGCTGTAGGGGCTGTCGTTTGGGTTGCTCCTCCTAGATTTGCGCTGGAGCTCACTTCAGGAGAGCGCTTATTTCCAACTTCGATTTCTATTTCAAATTCTGGTGTTTTATAAGAAAAAGTATTGAAATGACCAGCATCTTTAATGAGGCCAATGACTTCTTTCACTTGTTGCATTGAAATTGTGCCAACCTGCACAGTAGGCTGAGTTTGAGCAATAGATGAAGAACCGGGCTTAGGAATTATCTTTGAGCTTGGCTTAACCCTAGCTAGGGCTAGGAGTCCGTCCTTTGTAGCGGGCATCTTTTTACGAGTCACAGTTACAATCCATTAATGAGTTCTTTATTTAATGGAATATAAAGTATCATCAGATGAAATGCATTAAGGGTAAATACCTAAATATGCCCCATAAAACCATTAATAGCTAAAAATGAAGAAATTAATTGCTGTAACTTCAAAAAATTCAGCGGATCTTACTGCCCTCACCATCCTGGAGGGAAGTAAATCCAGTATGGCAGAGAAAGTATTGCTCATCTTGGTGGTCATTGCCAACTCGGAATTTCCGCTCACACTTGAAAATATTTCTTCGAGCATTGGTTTAGCAAAGCCGACCGCTTTTCGTCTTTTAAATACCCTGGTAGCTCAAGGTTTTGTTGAGCGCGATCAGAATGGGCGTCGCTTCCAGCCGAGCGCCAAATTTCGTTTAATGGGTATTAATTTACTCTCTGGTGACTCAATTCGCTCCCAACGAGTTGCGGTCATGAAACGTCTAGTTGATACTATTGGTGAAACATGTAACTTTAATATTTTGGATGGTAATGAAGTTCTTTACTTAGATCGGATTGAAACCGCTGCACCTATACGTTTACATATTGACTCTGGCATGCGAGTTCCACTTCACTGCACTGCAAGTGGTAAATTATTTCTTTCGTATATGAATGAAACACAAATAAAGCGAATTGTTGGCTTAGAGCCATTTGATTATTACACTCCTAAGACCATGACTAGCTTTAGCGATTTAATGCCTGCAATAAAAAAAATCAGTGGGCAAGGTTATTCAATTGATGAATGTGAATACTTAGAAGGTTCCATTTGTGTTGCTGTACCTGTTCGTGACCAAAAAAATAAAGTATATGCGGCACTTGTTGCCCATGGGCCAACACCCCGCTTTACCTTAAAACTCGCCGAGCAAGCAGTGGCGAATTTGCAAGCCGCAGCTGCGGAATTAGAAGATAGCCTCACCCAATAAACAATCTCAAGCCAATTTTTCGGAGCTTACATGAATCAACCTGTCATTATTACCGTTGCTATTACTGGTGCAGTACCGCGCAAAAAAGATTGCGCAGGTTTACCTGTTACGCCGCCAGAACAAATCGAAGAAACTCAGAAAGCGTATGAGGCCGGAGCATCTTTGGTGCATATTCATGTGCGCAATCCCGATGAAAGCCCCAGCTCTAACCCAGACCTATATGCAGCAGTACAAGAAGGCGTAAAAAAATATTGTCCCGAGATGATCGTTCAATTTTCTACTGGTGGCCGTGGTCGAGATCAAGCTGCGCGAGGAGCGATGCTCTTTCATCGACCCGATATGGCTTCCTTAGCAACCGGCTCAACGAACTTTCCAGTAGGCATTTACGAAAATCCTACTGATTTTGTTGAAGGGCTAGCGAGCGAGATGTTGAAATATGAAATTAAACCGGAAATTGAAATATTTGATTTAGCGATGCTCTATAACGCCGCTAATTTAGTTAAAAAAGGATTACTTAACTCACCTCCCCATGTGCAATTTGTCATGGGTGTTCCTAATGCAATGCCGGTACGGCGCTCTATTTTAGAATTTTTAATTAAAGAGCTAAAAGATGTGATGCCGACTGCCACCTGGACAGCGGCAGGTATTGGTAAACACCAATTAACTGTTAATGAATGGGCGCTAGAGCTAGGTGGTCATGTACGTACAGGCTTAGAAGATAACCTACGCTACGATGAAACTCGAGTTGCGAAAGACAATGCCGAACTTGTTTCGCGGGTAGCAAAAATGGCGCAGGCCATGGGACGCCCCGTAGCAAGCGGTAAGCAAGCGCGTGAAATATTAGGCTTAAGACCTATCTCCGCATGAGCGAGGCCGCTTCCTTAACAAACCAACAGTTTGATTACATCATCATTGGTGCTGGATCTGCGGGTTGTGTTCTAGCGAATCGCCTCTCTGCTAATCCACAGAATCGCGTCTGCTTACTTGAAGCCGGACCAGAAGATAGCTTACCTTGGATTCATTTGCCGATTGGTTACGGCAAGACCATGTGGGATGCCAGGGTCAATTGGAAATTAAATACTGCGCCTGAACCGGGTATGAATAATCGGGAAATTTATTGGCCAAGAGGGAAATGCCTTGGTGGCTCGAGTTCAATTAATGGCTTAATTTTTATTCGCGGGCAAAAGGAAGATTACGACCAATGGCGTGACTTGGGCAATGTTGGTTGGGGCTGGGACGACGTACTGCCCTACTTTAAAAAAGCGGAGGGAAATGATCGCTTAGGCGAACCACTGCACTCACAAGAAGGGCCACTGAAGGCTTCATCGATACCCAAAAAACATCCCTTGGTAGAAGCCTTTAAGTTAGCTGCTAATGCCCTAGGTGTTCCTACTACCGATGACTTCAACAATCTCACGCAAGAAGGTGTTGGTTACTACCAGCTATCAACCCATAAGGGATTGCGCTGTAGTACGGCTGTCGCTTATTTGCGTCCTGCTCGTAAGCGCTCGAATCTCACCGTGCTTACCAACAGCCAGGCCACACAGATTCTATTTACAGATCGTAAAGCCAGTGGCGTAGAACTATTCCATAAAGGCAAAAAAACTACGCTACTAGCGAATAAAGAAGTCCTCTTATGCGCAGGCGCAATTCAAAGCCCACAACTCTTACAACTTTCTGGAATTGGTCCAGCTAAACTGCTGCAAGAATTTAATATTCCACTGATTCAAGATTTACCTGGCGTGGGTGAAAACCTGCAAGATCATTTGCAGTACCGTTTAATTTATGAGTTAAATCAACCCATCTCGACCAATGATCAGCTACGCTCTATTTTTGGTAAAGTGAAAATGGGCTTAGATTGGTTACTATTTCGTGGTGGGCCGTTGTCGATCGGTATCAACCAAGGCGGCTTATTTACCAAAGTCATGCCCACCTCAAGTAAACCTGATATTCAATTTCATTTAGGTACGCTCTCTGCAGACATGGCTGGGGGCCAAGTTCACCCATTCTCTGGATTTACGATGTCGGTTTGTCAATTACGCCCTGAATCTCGTGGCTATGTCCGCATTCAATCGGCTGACCCACTCGTGCCACCACGCATTGTTGCCAACTATTTAGATACCCAATATGATCGCGATATTAGTATTGCTGCAATTAAATTTGCGCGTAGCATTACGCAAACGCAGCCACTCAGTAATTTAATTGCGCGTGAAGTGAAGCCCAACAATCCGAAAAGCAATGAAGAGATTTTGGCATTTTGTCGCGAAACTGGCGCGACTATTTTTCATCCCTCTGGGACCTGCAAAATGGGTCCAGATGATGATTCGATGGCGGTAGTCGACGCCGATTTGCGTGTTCGCGGTGTTACTGGTTTACGTGTCATCGATTGTTCTGTCATGCCAAGGCTGGTATCGGGCAATACCAACTGGCCCGTAGTAATGATTGCTGAAAAAGCGGCTGATATAATTAATTATCAATTGCTAATTTAAAATTATAAATGCCCCGGCTGCCTTTTTCTCACTGGTTACCAGAATACAAAACCCCCGGCACTATACGCGCTGATTTATTAGCCGGGCTTACTGGAGCAGTAGTCGTTTTGCCGCAAGGCATTGCTTTTGCGATGCTGGCCGGTATGCCACCGCAATACGGACTTTATGCGGCGATGGTACCTTGCTTAATTGCTGCCCTATTTGGCTCAAGCCGCCTGATGGTTACGGGACCAGCAAACGCCATATCTTTGACAACGATGGCATTAATTGCGCCTCTCGCAACTCCAGAATCAGCGGAATATGTTGGCTTAGTTCTCACCCTCAGTTTTCTAATTGGTCTGATTCAAATTACCTTAGGATTTAGTGGTGCTGGGAAGTGGGTCCAAAAAGTACCGCACTCAGTAATTGTTGGTTTTACTGTTGGGGCTGCTATTTTGATTATGAATAGCCAAATTGGCACGGTTACTGGTTTTGCGATTCCACGCGGTATTAGTCCGCATGAAACCGTACATGAACTGTATTTGGCCCTGATGCAAAATCCATGGCATCCGGAAGTAATGGGTTTAGTAATAGCTACAATTTTAATTATTATTGTCTGGCGCCCACTTAATCGCTGGTTTCCAGGAATGCTTGTAGCCGTTATTATTGGCAGTCTAATTGCGCTTTATATCGAAAGTCTTTACCCTGAACTTACGCCCTTTAAGCGAGTGAGTAGCATTCCGGGGCCTATTCCCATCTTTTCCTTACCGCATCTTGACGTGAATACCTTGAACCAATTATTTGGTGCAACCTTAATCATGGCCCTATTGGCTTCCACCGAAGCGATGGCTATTGCCCGAGCGATGGCTATAAAAACAAAAGATACATTTAATGCGAATCAAGAATTTATTGGTCAAGGTTTAGCCAATCTCGCGGGTTCATTTTTTTCAGCCTATCCATCAAGTGGCTCATTTAATCGCAGTGGTGTGAATTTATCTGCTGGCGCAAAAACGCCTTTATCAGCTGTTAGTGCGGCACTTTTTTTAGTGATTATTTTGACCTTTGTTGGCCCGCTCGCTAAATATCTACCTTACCCCGTTATTGGAGCCCTATTATTAGTGGTTGCTTGGAATCTCATCGACCCTAAAGAGATTCGCAAAGAATTTCATCATGGGCCAAAGGAATGGGTGCCCATGATAATTACATTTATTGGAACTATTACGATTTCTTTGGAATGGGCGATTCTAGCGGGTATTTTTACCTCTATCCTTGCTCACCATTTATATAAAGCCAAAAAGTCGCTTTAAGTAGAAGTGCTGACACCCGGAAGATCTGATAACTTTAAGCGCTGAATTTTTCCTGAAGCGCCGCGCGGTAATTCATCAACAAATAGAATAATCTTGGGCGTGCGCAGTTTACCTAATTGCTCCAAGCAAAAATTGCGTATCTCAATCTCGGTGCAACTAGTATCCGGCCTTAAGACGATGCACGCCAAAATTTCTTGGCCATAGTTCGCATCCGGGATTCCCACTGCAGCCGCGTCGAGAACGGCAGGATGCTTTAATAAAGCTTCATCTATTTCGCGGGGGGCAATATTTTCACCGCCCTTAATAATCAATTCCTTCAAGCGGCCGGTAATGAAATAAAAACCATCATCATCACGCAAGCCTAAGTCGCCTGTTTTAAGCCAGCCATCACTGGCAAAAGCTTTGAGAGTTTCAGCTTCGCCATGGTAATACGCTTGCATTACATTTGCACCACGTAAGCAAACTTCCCCAATTTGGTTATTAGCCAATTCAATTCCATCGGGATCGACTACTTTGGCCTCAACGCCACAAGGTAAGCCAGGGCTACCATAACGTCGCTCACCATCTTGCGGATTGCAAAATACCATCGAGGCCGATTCAGTCATACCCATGCCTTCTATAACCGGAATACCAAAGAGATTTTCAAACTCATGATGGTGCTCAGGTGGTAATGGTGCAGAGGCCGAACGGCCAAAACGGATTTGCTTTAATTGCGCTGGCAAATTAGGGTCTACGCCATTTGCTTTGGCAGCATTAATTAAATAAGCAATGATGGTTGGCACCATGTTAATCCATGTACACCTGTATTTGATGGCGACCTGCCACCAATTACTAACCGAAAAATGATGAGGGGCAACAATAGCGCCACCTGAAAAGAAGGGAGAAATTGTCGCAATCACTTGCCCATTAATGTGGTAAATCGGTAATGAACTTAAGACAGTATCTGCTGGAGTAAGCCTATGCCACTGACTTACGGTCTTAGCTGCATACAGTACATTTGCATGGCTGAGGAGTACGCCCTTAGGGGTGCCTGTTGTGCCAGAGGTATACATTAATAAAGCGGGATTATGAACCGTAAGTTTCGGTAAATTACCGGCTACAGAGTTCATAAATGGGCCCTGTGCCGCGTCGGGGTCAATCTCAACGAGTTTAAATTTAGGCTGAATTTTTTTTAAGGCATTAAATAAGTGAATTTTATTGTCAGGTGCATAAAATAATATTTCAATATCACTATGCTCAAATACCCAAGCCAGCTGATCAACTGGGGCTAATAAGTTCATTGGCACCACGACTCGACCTGTCGCCATCGTCGCCAGAAAAACACTCGCTGTTTGTCGACCGTTATGCATAAATAAACCCACATGCCCATGAGCACTCACCCCCTGCTCATCCAGCCAGGTAGAGAGATGTTGGGCCTCTTGGGCTAACTCACCATAGGTCACCACAGCCTCAGTTTCGGGTGCATATAAAAAGGGGTGCTCAGCTTGCTGTTGATGCCAGTACGTCATTACGTCGCCAATGGTCAAACATGAGCTTGGCGGTAAGGTTGAAGTCATTTGCTCTAACATAAAAATTGGGTCAAACCCGAATGATTAAACTGACTTAATTGATAAGGAAGTCAATTACTGACGCGAAAATTGACTGAAATAATTTTCCAGTAAAACTTCCACTGTCGGCACAATTTCAGGAATCGGACGAACGACACGGGAAATATTGAGGTAATGACGATAGTTCATATTATCCGAAAAATTATTACGCCCCCAAGTGCCGCACCCCATTGATAAAGAAAAGGGTAGGCCATTATCAAAACTGCCACCGGTGGCGATCGCATGAGCTTGATTGACAATGACTCTAGCAACGGGCAATTCATTTGCTAACTCAGCAGCGCGTTGCTCCATGATTGGGCCCTGTAACTGGGTATGCAAGCCGACCGAATGGCCAGAGCCTTGATACGCATACACTTTGGTAATCAAAGCTTTAGCGTCTGCAAAATTGGCAACTTGCCAAACTGTTAATACGGGACTTAATTTTTCACCAGAAAATGGCGCATTTGCCCCAGATCCTTCTTCTTCTACCATTAAAAAGCGCGCGGTCTTCGCGAGCGGGTTTTTTAGCTCAGCTCGCTCAGCAATAAATGCTGCAGTCTGGGCGGTGAGTGTCGAGGTTAATTTACCATCATGAAACATCACTACTTGCAAACGTTGTTTATCATCTGCATCTAACAATACACCCCCTGCCTGCTCTAAAGCCTGAATAGCTTTAGCGTATACAGGGGCGCAAATCACCACGCCGTTTTCACTCGAGCAGCTCGTGGCGTTATCAAATGTTTTTGACTGGGCAATTTGTTTGGCTGATTCAGTTAAGTCAGCTAATTCATCAATGATGACTACGACATTGCCAGCACCAACGCCAAATGCAGGCGTTCCAGAAGCGTAAGCCGCCCGAATATTTGCCTGCGAACCTGTTGCTACAACTAAATCGGCCAAGCGCATTAACTCTTGCGTAGCATCTTTAGTGATGGGATTAGGTAAAACTTGCACTAAATCACGCGGTGCTTTAACTAAATCAAGCTGTTGATGCACAAATTCTAATAAACGTGCGCAAGTAGTTTGTCCTTTTGGCGACGGCGCAACAATAATTGCATTTCGGCACTTTAAGGCATTGAGAATTTTATTAATTGGAGTGGCACCTGGGTTAGTCGAGGGCGTTATCGCCGCTACTACCCCTACGGGCCTGGCATATTCAGCCAACCCTGTAGCTGCGTTATCTGCAATCAATCCAACCGTTTTTGCATGCTGAAGATCGCGCACTAAGCCTAAGGTTTTACGATAATTTTTCTTAAATTTATCCGCCACATTGCCCAGGCCCGTATCGTGCACTGCTAATTCAGCCAAGGCTTGATTACGCTTCGGCTCCAAAATAGCCCAGGCTACGGCCTCGACAACTAAATCAACTTCACTTTGAGTATATTTTTCAAAGGTTTGTTGTGCGGCTCGGGCGCGCGCAATTAAATTTTCTACTGGTGACATTATTCCGCCTTAATACTCGACTCTCTAGTTACCTTACTCCATTTAGCCAATTCAGCTTTTACGATCGCACCTAATTGAGCTGGCGTGCTGCCTACCGCCTCTGCGCCCTGGGCGATTAGTTTTTCCTTAGTACTGGGTTGTGCTAAGACCTTAACTACTGCGTTATATAGTGCATCAACAATTGCTTGAGGTGTGCCCACTGGGACGAACATGGCATACCAAGAATCCACTTCGAAATCTTTGAAACCAGACTCTGCCATGGTTGGTACGTCCGGAAAAATTACTGAGCGCTTAGTAGTCGATACCGCTAAAGCGCGCAATTTGCCGGCCTTAATATATTGGGTTGCAGCGGGTATGGAAACCCATAACAAGGGTACTTGTCCTGCCATTACATCAGTAACCGCTGGGCCACCGCCGCGATAAGGGATATGCGTCATCTTCACATTCGCTGATGTTGCCATCATGGCGCCAGCAAGATGCCCTGGTGAGCCATTACCAACGGAAGCAAACGCAATGGTGTCAGGTTTGAGGCGAGCTAACTCAATGGCTTCTTTAACCGTCTTTGCCGGAAAATCAGGATTGGCGACTAAAATTTGCGGCAGTGAAGCGACTAATGAAACAGGTAAAAAATCTTTTTCGGTATTAAAAGCAAGTTTGGGATAAATCGCCGGATTAATCGTATGTGAGGATAAAGTAAATAATACGGTGTAACCATCTGCTGGTGACTTAGCAACTGCGTCAGTGCCAATCGAACCCCCTGCACCGCCACGATTATCAATAATAATCTGCTGACCCAAAGCTTGACTCATCGGCTCTTGCACAATCCGCGCAATGACATCTGTACCGCCACCAGGTGGATAAGGGACGACAAATTTAATGGGCTTATTCGGCCATGCCTGCGCCAAAGCGCCCGTGGAAAACATCAACCCGTAAGCAGAAAAAATTAAGGTGACAAGCAGCTTTATAACAATGGATTTTGACATCTTGATTCCTTTATCTTCGTATACCCATTTTTTTATCATAGATTAGGTAGTTTTAGGTCCTACAGACCAATGCCTATAGAATAACTAATCTTACTCAATGGAACAAGTTGTTTCGTATAAGTGCAAATACTAGTATTTTATTGATAAATTACCGAAACGTTCTATTAAAATGAACAAATTCACCCATTTCATGAGATTACATAGGCATGCTTGAATCAACCCTAACTGACTTGGTGGAAGGCATCAAAAAAGATCCCGCTAATGAAAATTCATCGATGCTGAAAGGGGTGGTCATTCTAGAGGCTCTAGCCACCCTTTCTCAGCCGGCTACCTTGGCCCAACTGATGCAAATTACTGCCATGCCAAAAGCATCGCTGCACCGCACATTAGCGATCTTTGAAGAGGCTGGCTTAGTTTCTCGTGAACCTGGCGGCAAAACGTATGCCCCCGGCGAACGCCTCTCTAAATTAGCAATTGCCACGATTACGCACGATAGTGTTGCTGCCATTCGCCACAGCGTACTCAGAAAATTAGTTGCTGAGGTTGGGGAAACCTGCAACCTCGCAGTGTTGCGTAGAGGCGAGTTATTTTATTTAGACCGCGTTGAAGCGGATTGGCCACTGCGTTTGCATTTGCCACCGGGAACCGTGCTACCTCCACATTGCAGTGCAAGCGGAAAATTACTTCTGGCTTTTAAGGTTGCGGATGAGCGCCGTCAACTATTACAAAATTTACCGCTCTTGCCCTTTACCCATCGTACGATTACCGACCGCAGGCTTTTGGAGTCTGAATTAGAGCGAATTGTGACTACCGGCTATGCTGTTGATAACGAAGAGTATGTGATCGGCGTATCTTGTGTTGCTGTACCGGTTTACGATAGTAACCAAGATGTTGTAGCTGCAATTGCGATTCATGCGGCCACTGCGAGGCTACCTCTGAATCAAGCAATGGAGTACATTCCGCAACTACAAGAGGCAGCTCAACGCGTCTCACAAACACTGAGCTAATGAGTCGCCCTACCTATCCGCGTTTGCAGCAACTCATTGCTTCTGCCAAAAGTCATTTATCGCTGGGCGTGGTTTATCCTTTAAGTCTGCCAGCCCTTGAAACGGTTGGCGAACTACTAACGCATCAATTATGTGTACCCACTTTACTTGGCCCCGCAGAGCGTATTACTCAAATGGCCAAAGAGGCTGGTTTAGATTTAACTCATGTTCGCTTAATCGATACCCCTGATGATCCAGTCGCAGCTGCAAAAATAGCAGTGCAAATGGTCAAGCAAGGTGAATTTGCTGCCTTGATGAAAGGCTCACAACATACTGAAGACTTAATGGGTCCCATCGTTGAGCGTGGCGGCTTACGCACCGAACGCCGCACCAGCCATCTTTTTCTTTTTGAATTGGCTAGCTACCCTAAATTGTTGGGTATTAGCGATTGTGTCGTCAATATCGCACCGAATGCAGCGCAAAAGCAGCAAATCTTACTCAGTAGTCTTGAGGCGCTCGACCGTTTGGGAATTCATCAGGCCAAAGTTGCAATCATTGCAGCCACTGAAGTCGTCAACCCCGCCATGCCAGCAACCGTCGATGCAAAAACCATTGTTGATACGCATCAAATTGCGTCTATTTATCCTGGTGCAGTCATTGAAGGTCCACTTGGCTTTGATAATGCGCTCTCCGCCCTTTCCGCCAAAACCAAAGGCATTCAATCAATCGTGGCTGGTGAACCCGATCTATTGTTGGTGCCGGATTTACAGGTGGGCAATATTTTATATAAAGCCCTAATTTATATGGCTGGGGCTGAATGCGCCGGCGTTATTCTAGGCGCACAAGTGCCCATTATTTTGACCTCACGTGCCGACTCTGTTTTTTCTCGAGTAGCATCAACTGCGCTGGCGCTCCGCTTAGCCGCACAGCCATAAAAAAATCGCCCGGAGGCGATTTTTCTTTTTCCACGTCAAGACTTCATTGTTTGCAGTTTGTCATACAACGTACTGCATTGGTATCGGGCCGATCATCAACTATAAAACCATCACGATTAGGCATCTTTACTGCCGCGAGAGTTTTGCTATTCATTTCATCCGTTTTACCTACTAAGCCATTTAAATTCAAAATATAAGCCGAAACTGCATAAACTTCGTCATTCGTTAAAGATTGGGGCTTATCCATTGGCATCGAACGGCGCACATAATCAAATAAGATTGGTGCATAAGGGTACATGCTTCCGGGAGTAAGCACCCGGGCATTGGTGGTAAACGACCCTATGCCGCCTACCATCGTGCCAAAAACCGGGCCGCCTTTCGCATCAGGTCCATGGCAATAAGCACACTTGGCTGCATACACTTTCTCGCCAGCTACAGCATTACCTTGTCCAGCAGGTAAACCTAGGCCGTCTTGGGTGCGAATGTCAATATTCCAAGCTTTCAGATCTTGCTCAGAAATTGGCTTGCCAAATGCAGCGCCAGAGGTATTTTTAGGTGCCGTATTTTGCGAAGTAGTACAAGCCCCCAATAAAGTTAAGCCTGCTGCAATTATTATTATTTTTTTAACCAATGCCATTTGTCACCTCCCCATTTGCGCTGACATTCCATGGGAAAATGCCATTGTGATGTTGTACAAAGCCTGTAATAGCGCGTACCTTTTTAATATCGTCTACAGTTGGTTGCACATATCCGGTGCTATCTACTGCACGGCTTGCAATTACTGCGGGTCCACCTTGCCAATTCCAGTTGAAGTTAAACCGTGTCAAACATTTATTGAGTACAGGGCCTTCTAGCTTAGCTTGCTGCCAATTTTTTCCACCATCAACCGAAACATCAACAGCAGCAATCTTGCCATTACCAGACCAAGCAAACCCAGTAATTTCGTTATATCCCGGCTTGATCTTCATGTTACCCGAAGGATTTGTAATAACTGATTTAGCTTCCATTTCAAAACTAAATTTACGCCATTTTCCATCAGGCATTGGGTCGCTATAACGAGCTGTTTCGCCACGGACATGCCAGGGTTCGGTGCCTGCTTTAATCCGCCGCAACCATTTAATGCTAACGTTACCTTCCCAACCAGGAATAAACAAACGCAGGGGGAAGCCATTTTCACTTCTGAGCATTTCGCCATTCATCGCATAAGCCAACATTGCCTCATCTAAAATACGATCTAGAGGCAAACTACGCAAATGGCCAGAAGCATCCGCTCCCTCAGCCACTATCCACGTGGCTTTTGGATCTATGCCAGCTTCATCGAGCACCCAAGAAAGTGGTACCCCTGTCCACTGCGCACAAGAAAGCAAACCATGGGTTTGTTGCACCGTTTTCGATGCGGGCTTAAGCCAATCGGTTAAGCCATTTCCAGAGCACTCCATAAAATGAAAACGCGTTACTGTGGGATAACGCATTAAATCTGACATCGTTAATACCAGGGGCTTACCAACCATTCCGTGTACCACTAATTTATGGGTATCCGGATTAATATCAGGTACCCCATTATGATGGCGCTCAAAAAACAATCCATTTGGGGTCACGATACCTGGCGTTGATTGGATTGGCGTCATGCTCCAATCAGAGAATTGCTGTCTATTCACTAAGACATCAGAGCGGCGGCGAATCACATTCGCTTCATACTTTGATGGCATACCGTAAGCGGCAACCAAGGGCGCACCCATTACTTGATTTGAGGCAGGAATCGGCAAAGGATCTGCCATTGCTGCTGTGCTAGCTATTCCTAGGGTGCCTGCTCCACCAGCCAGGGCTACCGATTTACGCAGAAATGACCGCCGTGAAAATTCCTTAGACAGCGAGGTTGAGGCTTGAATTTCATTTTGTGAAGCCGCCACTATGGCTTGCATCTTTTTCGATTCTTTCAATCTACGCTCCTCTTTAATTTCATATAAATACGCATTTTTGTAATGATTAGCATAGCCTGTTTAAGCCTATTTATACATAGATAAATCCCTTACGTATTTACCCCTATCTATCAATTGATAAAGAAATGAGGAGATTAGCTGAAGGGCTTGTTTTAAGTCCTTACCGTAGGCAAGAAAAAGGCAATTTTTCTATATAAACAGGGCCTAAATGGCTATTTGTAGAGCTTACTGCAAGAGCTGGTGCTTGACCCCCCACATCGCCATTTACCAGGGCAGCTTGGTCTATAAAGCCAAGGCCAATTTCATATCCTAATTGAGGGGAAAAAGCCCGGCTCGTAACTTGAACTTGTGGCGCTATCTTAGGGGCTAAATTAGTCGCATTATTTTCACCTAGCGCACTAGGCGGAAAATGCACACCTACCAGCAATTCTTGTCTACCGTCTGACTCACTACCTCTGTCAGCTCCGAACAATTTCCCAAGCGATGCAAGCGTTCGCGGCTCAATTAATTCATTGCAAAATAAAATAAAGCCCGCCTCAATACGTAGGGTATTGGCAGCAAGAAAACCGCATTCCAAGGCAGGAAAAAAGGCTGTTGTCAGTAATTGCTGCCACAAGACAATAGCTTCTGCGCGAGGCACCAACAACTCATAGCCTAGCTCGCCGGTATACCCTAGACGAGCAATCGTTAACGCGGGGTAATTTGGCGGCTGATTAAAAGAAAAATATTGTGGTAAATCAATAACCTTAAGCCCTAGAGCAGCCTCCAATAAAGCGCCACTATGTGGGCCTTGTACTGCTATTACTTGATATTGCCCAGCAATATCTGCCAGATGCAGGTCGCGATAAGGTCTTGCTGCCTTAAGTAAAAAGGGCAAAATGGAATAGCCAGTGATTAAATAAAAATGGTCTGGACCCAAGCGCCACACAGTGGCGTCTAACCAAACGTCGCCATTCTCATTTAGCAACATGCTATAGGCAATTTTTCCAATTGCCAATTCCTCACAATTTCGGTTTTGAATAAGCTTAAGTAATGTAATGGCATCACTGCCGATTAATTCAACCGTACTCATAAAGGAGAAATCAAATAGACCTGCTGATCTTCTCACTGCCCAATACTCTTGCTCAAGGGATGAAAATTCAGCCGGTAAAAGAAGATTTTGGCTAAGTTCCAGTAATGGGATTTTTCGCATGGCGAAATAATCTGCTAGCGCTGGTGACTCCATTTGGCTAAACCAAGGAATTAACTGTCATATAGACCCCAACCAGAATACATAGCCAGGCTGCGACTTTCTTTAAACGCTCAACCCGAACCTGATGAGCGATGATTACACCAATCCAGATGCCAATTAATTCAAACGGCAATATAAATGCGACGATTTTGAAATCAACTATGTTATTCATCACATTAGCTAAGGAGCCCGACGCAGAAGCGATTACCTGTATAACCTGAGCAATACCGATGGTGAGTAGCGGACTAAATTTAAAGACTAGCATCAATGGCACTGAAAATAATGGGCCACCGGCTCCAGAAAGACCGGAACCAAAGCCCGCCAAAAGACCAATTAATATTAGTAAACCCGTTTTTTTACCGGTTAATTTCTGCGCTTTTGAATCGCTGTGCGTCGCCACAGAGATACGTGCTAATAAGGCCCAGACTCCCGCAGCAATAACCAATAAGCCAATTATGCTAATCAATAATTGATCAGCGGTTTTTGCATTCAGTTGTGCCCCGAGATAACTAGCGATTACCGCCCCTAAACAGACTGGTATAGACATGCGCCAAGCAATTGACCCACGCCGCTGAAACAAATAAGTGCCCAAAGCGCCGGTAAAGATAAAGGTAATCAGGGCCGAAGCACTTGCCTGATGAATATCTAAGCCTGCAAAAGCAATCAAAGCCGGAATCAACAGCACTCCACCAACACCAACGGCGCCAATAAATGTCCCCGCCAATATTGCTGTAGCCGCCAATAAAAATAATCCCAGAACCATCCCCCCAAATAAATAGAGGGCCTTTAAGCCCTCTATTTATAGTATCTCAAAATTACTGAGTAAAACGCTTACCAGTTAACCATCTTTTTAAATTTGTCCAACTCTTCAGGACTCATAAAGACAGTGTGCTCTTTACCAGGATATTGACGAGTTTTAACATCGTGCATGTATTCGGTATAGCCTTTTTCTAAAATAGGTACTAAATCACAGTAAATTTTAGAATGGCGTGGCACGTGCTTTTCATATAAATGGAATAAATCAGAGCCAATAATATGTACGCCGTCTGAAGTACTTCCAGAACCCAAGCTAATTACCGGCACATCTAAAGTTTCAGCCAAATACTGGCTTACTTCTGAAGTACAAACTTCCGTCATGATCGAGAAGCAGCCGGCGTCAATGAATGCCTGCGCATCTTCAACCAATTCTTTGGCGCGTTGCGCTGTTTTACCTTGAGCAACAAAACCGCCTAATTGAGGCATTCTCATTGGGCAAATACCGATATGACCCTGAACTGGAATACCAGCCTTAATAATGGCTTCAATATTGCGAGCATGATGGATATTGCCTTCACACTTCATCACTTCAGCGCCTGCTTTAGCAACGTATTGAGCGGCGTTATCAACTGCCTGCTGCTCTGAAAGATGGAAGCTCATATAGGGCATATCAACCATGCGTAAGCCATACTGAGAGCCACGCTTAACGGCTTGAGCCATAAACATAACCTCTTCAAATGAGACTGAGGTAGTCGATTCATGACCAAATAGCACCATTCCACCAGTATCGCTAACGCAAAGAATATCAATGCCTAAACGATCAGCAATAATGGCATTCTCATAGTCATAAACTGCAAGCTGAACAATCGGCTCTTTATTTTTTTTCTTCGCATTCAACATCGGAATGGTCATTTTTTTTCTTTTTACTGGTGCATCAGACATTTCTAAATCTCCTCGTTAACATAAACAACAAAAAATACTAAAAAATTAAGGCGCAATCGGCTCG
>CANKKB010000003.1 GCA_947482555.1 Burkholderiaceae bacterium
ATGCATTTTTTCCATGATGCGGGCCTTATGCACTTTTATCGTTGCGTCAACAAGATTAAATTGCTTAGCAATTTCTTTATTTTTAAAACCCTTTACCAGCAAATGACATACTTCTTTTTCACGCGGTGTGAGCAAAGAAAAATTCTTTCTTACATTACCTTCTTGGGCTGATTTTTGCATTTGTGCCTGGTCTTTGGTGAGGCCAGTATCAATCGCAGCAAATAATTCCGTTAAATTAAATGGCTTAAATAAAAAATCAATGGCGCCATTTTTTAAGCCTTGGACAATTTGTTTTTTATGGCTTTGGCCACTAATAAAAATGATTGGTGTTTTTAAACCTAGTTCCGTTAATTGCTCCTGTAAATCTAAACCGATTAGGTCAGGCATTTGCATATCAAGCAAAATAACAGCCGGCGATACAGGCATTAAATTTTCCATAAAATCTTTAGCGCGCGCAAAATCTTGCACCGCATAACCTGCATCAACTAATGTACGTGTAAGCGATGACCTTATCGAAATATCATCATCGATTAAGTAAACATGGCCTTTTGAATTTGTCATGATTGAAAAAGACTTTATGCGGACGAATAAGACTTAGTGTGAAACCCTACTATATGCCGAAAAGTTGCGGCTACCGCTTGCTTCAATTTGCGTGTCTTTACCACTGGGATCTTTATAAGAAGCAGCCTCTGAGGCAGGATAAATTAGTTTGACACGGGCTAAGGCTTGCTCGAGCGAATCGGCATGCAAGCGAATCGTTTGCTCCCAAAGCTCACTTTGCTTCTTGCGTCGCAGTTTAATTATCCAAAACATAAATGTTCCACTTTTTAGTAATGGTTCTTTTATATCAATGATTTAGCAAGATGGCTATTCGCCCTAGGGCCAATACAAGCTTGCTTAAACATCTTTCGGCAGGATAATAATGAACCTTGCGCCCTGAGTGGGCATATTTTCATGCCAAATTTTACCGTTATGGCGTATAATGATGTGCCTACAAAGCCATAAGCCCAAACCCATTCCAGAGTTAGTCACGCCGGCAAATAAGTTAAATAGTTGACCTTTTTTTTCTTGGGAAATACCTGGGCCATTATCAGAAATAGCAATCCTTATCTCTTGATCGGTAGATGAAGAATGAATTGTCACCAATCCACCCTCTGCGATTTTTTGACTAGCAATGGCATTAATTGAGTTATTTAGTATATTAATAAGCACCTGCTGAATCTCCCCAGAATTAATTGGTGCACTTACTTCTGGTGCCAACTTTAAATTTACCTTAATCTGATGGATGCTTAATTCTGGTTTCGCAAAACTTAATACATTTTTAATTAAAGTGTTTATGTCATGTTGACCTGCAATGGTGGCATCCCCAGCAAAGGCCTCTCGTAAAGACTTAATAATGTTGCTAGCGCGCAGATTATCGCTAGCGAGCTGCCCTAAAATTTCTTGGGCAGACTCTGGGCTTAATTTGTTCTGCGCTAATTTCTGCTGCAAAAATTCAATATTGATACTTGAAGCACCTAGAGGCTGGTTTAATTCATGTGCAATAGAGGCAGATAGAGCACTAATTTCAACCGTCTTATTTACTTTTAGTAAGGAACTGATTAAAAGTTCTTTTTCTTGTAATAGCCTTGATATTTCCAGATTTTCATCCTCTGCAAGGTTTATTTTCCCCTGCAATTCCTGCTTTTTATCAACTTGTTGTTGTAGATAATAAATACCAAGCACGATGTAGACTAATAACACACAGGTAAATCCAATCCACCGAATTCCGAAGGCTATGGGATCTTCAGAGTAAAGAAAAATATTGAGCTGCCCTTCTGCAGTGAGAGTTCGATACGTTCTCGCTACACTCGCAAAGAAATTAAGTGCAGTTAGCCCTAAAATTAACTGGATAACCCTATCGCGCCCATTTTTAAAAAATTTAAATAAGAGAATCATCTGCCATAACAGTAATATTTCCTGAGAGATAGTTACTAGGGCAACTCGTTGAGAAAAACTATTAACCGTGGTACGCAATGGCTCGTATAAGCAGGCGATAATAAGTGGGATGCACCAGAATGCGAATATGACTTGCCATGTTAGCTTTTCCTGATTCCATTTTTTATAAAGAATTACCAGTGCTATATTGGCGGCAACATAACAAGTATTGGCAATAGTTAATAAAAAATTATTAACCCAGGGGGCTAAACCAAAGGACAAACAACAAAGTCCATAAAGTCCAATGCTAATAAGTAAGTTGTAGTTAGCGCTATCAGCCTTACTAAATTTAAAGTTCCATAAAAAACTAAGAAAAAAAGTAAAAGATAGTAGGGCAAAAACCAGAAAGAAGGTTTGATTAGCGATTTCCATTATTTAATTATAGTTTTTGGCTCATTTGCAGGTGGTAATAGAGTTTAAATATAGCGCATACTAATGCCTGATCCTTTTTAACTACCTTTCTGAGTGCCATGTCATGATCCATTTATCTAAATACCTACTACCCTTGGGCTTACTAAACCGATTTTCAATTTTTGCCAGCGCCTTATTGATGGTCTGCGCTGCCTATGCCCAAAGCGACAAACCTTTAGTTTTAGTGGTGCCATTTCCCCCTGGTGGCAGTACCGACATTACCGCACGGACGATTCAAACCAAATTATCCGAGCGCATTGGTAGACCTGTCGTAATTGAAAACCGTGCGGGAGCTGCCAGCCAAATAGCAACCCAACATGTGGCTCGTTCGCCCGCTGATGGTAATACGCTCTTAGTTAGTTTTGATAATCATGCGATTAATCCCATTGTTAAGCCCAAATTACCTTACGACACTTTCAAGGATTTTGTGGGGGTGAGTCTCTTGGTACGCTTTCCATTGGTCATAGCAGCCAACCCATCAGTACCGGCAAATAATTTAGCGGGTTTTATTGAGGCCGCTAGAAAAAAACCGGGTGCATATAGTTATGCTTCAACTGGAGTTGGCTCATTAAATCAATTGGCCATGGAAGATATCAAACGAAAATTTGGGATTTTCGTTTTACACGTTCCCTATGGTGGCGGTGGGCCAGCTATACAAGCGGTAGTGAGTAATACTGCTAGCCTAACTTTACTTAGTTATGCTGCTCTTAAAGGTCAAATTCAGGCTGACAAGTTAAAACCCTTAGCTGTGACTGGTGCGCGCAGATTACCTGAACTGCCACAAACTCCGACAGTTGCAGAATCGGGTTATCCCAATTTTGAGGCCTACTCTTGGATTGGTATTTTTGCCCCCGCTGACACTTCACCAGCGATTCTAAAAAAACTGACCGCAGACTTTCAAGCAGTTTTAAATGATCCTGAAATTAAGGCCAAGCTGACTCAAGGTGGTTTTGATGTTTTAGCCTCCGATGGCCCAAGTTTAGATCGCTACACCAAAACAGAATTTGAGCGTTGGAGCCAATTTGTTAAAGCAACCCAGTTAAAACTCGACGACTAAACATGGCTGATCAATTAACAGGTGCTGAAGCCTTAGTAAGAATGCTTGAGGCCTATCAGGTCAAACATATTTTTGGCTTATGTGGTGATACATCATTACCCTTTTACGACGCCTTGCAGCGCCTTGATCATGGGATGGAACATATACTCACGCGCGATGAACGCAGTGCTGGGTATATGGCTGACGCCTATGCGCGAGTTACGGGCAAAGTTGGGGTCTGTGAAGGGCCCAGCGGTGGCGGAGCAACCTATCTACTCCCAGCCTTACTTGAAGCCAATGAGTCCTCAATTCCTATTTTAGGGATTACCTCTGATGTGCCGGTGACGTCGCGCGGCAAATACCCACTGACAGAACTCAATCAGCAAGCGCTTTATCAACCGCTAACAAAGTGGAATGCCACCATCGACTTAGCTGAGCAAATTCCCTCGGTAGTGCGCAATGCCTTTCGTGCCATGACAACAGGTCGACCCGGCGCAGCTCATATCTGTTTACCTCATGATGTACAAAAACATCCGGTTTCTATTAGCGATATATGGGCGCAAACAGAAAATAGTATTTATCCAGCACAACGCTTTGTGGCTAATGCGAGCGATATTAAACGGGCTGCTGAACTAATCCTGCATGCTCAATTTCCTGTCATCATTTGTGGCGGCGGAGTAATTAATTCTGGTGCTGAAGCAATTTTGCAAGCCCTTGTCGAGCTCCTTAATATTCCCCTTTGCACCACGGTCAGTGGTCAAGGTAGCTTGGCGGGTACTCATCCCCTCAATGCTGGTGTAGTTGGTGCGAATGGTGGCGTAATGGCGACACGCGATGTAGTCAGCGCTGCTGATTTAGTCTTTTTTATCTCTTGCCGAGCAGGCTCAACCACCACGGAAAATTGGCGTTTTCCCAACAAAGCTACCCCAATCATTCATCTTGATGTAGATCCTGAAACCATTGGCGCTAACTACCCTACTGCAGTTGGTTTAGTAGGTGATGCTAAATTAACTCTAGAGCGGCTGTTTGAGTCTATTCAAATAAACCTTATCAGTCGACGTCAAAATTGTGTAGATGGCAAAGCCGTTGTCAGTAAAGCTAAAGAAGAGAAAATGCTGCCTTTCTTAAAATTGGCTAACGCTAATGAAACGCCAATTCTTCCTGAGCGGATTGTGCATACTTTAAATCGCCTACTACCAAGCGATGCTATCGTGTGCGCAGACCCAGGTACACCATGCCCCTACTTTTCGGCTTATTTTCAAACTGATATGGCAGGTCGTCATTTCATTACGAACCGCGCGCAAGGAGCGCTTGGGTTTGCCATGTCTGCTGCTATTGGCGCAGCGATTGGTCGACCAAATTCAAAATGTGTTGCCGTAATGGGCGATGGTAGTTTTGGCTTTACTGTTGGTGAACTAGAAACCATTACTCGCTATAAGCTGCCCTTGCTGATGATTGTCATTTCTAATTCAGTGTATGGATGGATTAAAGCAAGTCAAAAATCAGGTTATGATCAGCGCTACTTTTCAGTCGATTTCAATCGCACTGATCACGCTAAAGTTGCTGCGGCCTATGGCATTAAATCCTGGCGCGTAGAAGATCCGCTCAAATTGGAGGCCATAATGAAAGAGGCGATTGCTAGCGATGAACCAACGCTCATCGATATCATTTCCCAGCCCTTACAAGACGCACAAGCACCAGTTAGTCAGTGGATGGGTTAATTATTCCATCTTAGCGCCAGATAGTCTGACTACTTCGGCTAATGCTGGCGCTTCAGCCGTTAAGGCCGCCTGAAACTGGGCTGGTGACTTGGATAAGACTAAATCCATGCCTTGTGAAGCTAACTTTTGTTTAACGCCAGCTTGGGTCATGCCTTTAGCAACCGCTGCAAACATTTTATTTACGATGATTGCGGGGGTTCCCGCAGGAAAATAAAGTCCATAAGAAAAGGTGGAGTTATATCCCATTAACCCACTCTCTTCCGCGCTAGGAATTCCGGGGATCGCTGCTGAAGGTTTAGCAGAAGTTAACGCTAGCGCCCTTAAGGTGCCATTTTTGATAAAACCCATCACTGTTGGCGGCGTGGCAAACATGACCTGAGTATTTCCGGCAATAGTGGATACTGCTGCTGGACTGCCGCCCTTAAATTGAATAGTGGTGAACTTCACTTGAGTAACACCTTCAAACAAAGCAGTCGCCAAATGGGGTGTTGAACCATTGCCAGACGAGGCATTAAAAATAACTCCCGGGTTTGCTTTACCAAATTTAATTAAGTCTTGTAAATTTTTATAAGGCTCATTGGGATTGACGCAAATAATCATTGAGCCACTAGCAAGGTTGCCAACAGGAATGAAATCGGTTTGTTGATCCAAGGCCATTTTGGGGAAAAGCGCTTTAATTTGTGCGTGTGGCCCCGACATCGAAATCGTGTAGCCATCGGGCGCTGCTTTAGCGACTAAATCAGCGGCTATAGCACCACCTACTCCCGGTCTATTCTCAACATTCACAGGCACACCAATTTCTTTAGAAATTTGCTCGGCACTGATTCTGGCAACAAAATCAGCTGCTCCACCTGGGGGATATCCAATGACTAATTTAATTGGCCGTTCAGGATAAACACTTTGTGCCATGACCGCAGTATTGTGCACAAGAAAACCAATAATCAAGGCATAACTTAGCTTTCTTAACATCAATTATTTACCTTTAAAAATAGGGGTCCGCTTTTCTGCAAAGGCTTTTCGCCCTTCCTTGTAATCCTCACTGGCAAAACAGGCATCGACCATTGCCATCGCCCGGGCATGATCTTGTTGGTTGTGCTCAGCTAAGGCTTGCTGGATCGCAAATTTACTTGCCGCAATCGTTAACGGTGCATTTTCTGCGATCCCTTCAGCGTAGGCCAAAACTGCTGCATCTAAGGTATTAACACTATGAACCTTGGATACAAACCCCATTTGTAGTGCGTCTGCAGAATTAAAACGGCGTGCACTAAAGAATATATCGGCAGTGTTAGCCGGCCCCATAATGCTAATAAAACGCGCTATTCCTTTGGGGCTATAAGCAAGACCTAAACGTGCAGCAGGCATCCTAAACTGCGCGTCTTCTGCACACAGTCGAATATCGCAAGAGGAAGCAAACCCCAATCCACCGCCAAAGCAATAGCCCCGAATACTAGCAACCACGGGTTTCGAACAGGCTATAGGTGCAGCATAGGCTGCTAAGACCGCATTGTTATATTGTTCCTGAGCCTCAGCAGTGCCTCTTAATTTATCAAATTGAGAAATATCTGCCCCAGAAATAAATGCTTTCTCCCCATCCCCTGCAACCACAATGACGCGCACAGTTGGATCGGCATCAAAGGCCTGCATTGCAGAGGGTAAATTCGCCCACATCTCGAAAGTCATAGCATTCATTTTTTCTTGGTTAGAAAAAATAATAAAGCCTACTGCACCAGTTTTACGAATAATGAGCTCAGCCATAAGTATTTTATTTGCCTAAATAATTGCGTTTTTTGTAAAAGATTCAATCATTGCACTGTCATAGCCTAACTCAGTCAATATCTCAGCAGTATGCTGACCACGCAAGGGTGAACTGGCGATAATCTGAGATGGCGTTCTAGTTAATTTAATCGACTGGTTTAACAATGAAAGCTCGCCTAGCGTGGGATGGGTGACCCTCCCAATGGCCCCTAAGTGCTGTACCTGTGGGTCGCTAAAGACTTGATCCATCGCATAAATAGGGCCACAGGGAATACCTTTTTCTAATAGTAACTCCACCCATTTAGCGCTAGTTTTATTCATTAAGGCTTTGCTTAACTCAGCATTAAGTCTTGCTCTTCCGGCGGAGCGGCCTTTAGCAGATTTAAATTGCTCATCAAGGAGCAAATCATCACGCTCAATCGCGCTGGCAAATTTTTCCCAAACTCCCAAACCAGTAGCGGCAATATTAATATAGCCATCCTGTGTTTTATACGCGGATGTTGGCATGAAGGTAGGATGATCATTACCAACTTGCTGGGCTACCTCGCCACTCATCGTGTAGCGGGCTGCTTGAAAATCCAATAAGGTTAAGCCTGCTTGCAAGAGATTGGCTTGAACCCATTGCCCTTCCCCGCTTTCATCCCGCTCCAGTAAGGCAGTCATTACCCCCATTGCTGCCAATAGGCCAGCAGTTACATCCGTTACAGCACCGCCTACCCGCATGGGGCCTTCCCCTGGGGTACCAGTAACTGACATCAAGCCAGATAAACCTTGGGTAATTTGATCAAAACCAGGACGATTTTTATAGGGGCCATCTTCACCATAACCTGAAATACTTACTAAGATAATTTTGGGATTGATTTTTTTTAATGATTCGTAATCAATCCCTAAGCGAAATTTCACATCAGGTCGATAATTCTCAACGACGACATCAGCCGTTTTTGTCAATTGCTCAAAAATGGCTTTCCCTTCTGGCGTCTTCAGATTTAAAGTGATCGAACGCTTATTGCGGTGCAGATTTTGAAAATCAGCAGCATCACGTGGTCCAGCATATTCTTCGGGACCGGGATTTTCAATCTTGACCACATCAGCACCAAAATCAGCTAAGTGGCGCACACAAACTGGCCCAGCGCGAACGCGCGTTAAATCAAGCACACGAAAACGGGATAAGGCTTTGGAAGCGACTATTTTTGGCATACTCAATTCATCATTTCAAGTGCAGGCTTTTTTCTCATTAGATAAAGGCCGATACAAAACCCCAACACGCCTAAGGCGGCAACGTAGTATGCGGGTGCCATTGCATTCAAGGGAATTAACAGACTGATAAAAATTGGGGTAAGCCCACCAAAAATTGCATAAGCGACATTGTAGGAAAAGGATAGCCCTGAGAACCTTACAGCCGCAGGAAAGGCCATTACCCCAACTGCAGGAATAATGGCAATAACGCCAACAAAAAATCCATTGAGGCCATAGAGAAGAAAAAGATGCTCAGCTGAAATTGCCAACTGTTGGTAAAAAATAATTGAAGTGGCTGCAAGTCCAATTGAGCCAATCAGCATGACTCGTCCTGCATTGAATTTTCCTGCTAAAGCACCAAATACTAAACACCCGGCTGTTAAGCATAGGGTTGCAAAAATATTAGCCTCAAGTGCCAGTCTAGCGGGCACTTTAAATAAAGTTTGTAGTAAGGTGGGAGTCATTAATATCATCGTCACAATTGCTGCAGATAACATCCAGGTCATTAATGCAGTTAAAACGACAGCCGGCCGATGTGCGCGTAAAACTACCTTTAAAGGCAGTTCTTGGCGACTCAATTGCTGCTGCATAGCTTTGAAAACTGGTGTTTCATGTAACCACTGCCGCAGAAATACTGCAATGATTCCAAAAACGCCACCTAATATAAAAGGGGCACGCCATCCACCGCCTAAAATTTGCTCTGGTGTGTAAAAGGTATTAACTAAAACGGCGACGATGGCGCCGAGAAAAATTCCACCCGTTAATCCTGCAGTTAAAACAGCACAAGCAAAACTGACGTAACGCGGAGCAACATGTTCTGCAACAAAAACCCATGCCCCCGGAACTTCACCACCAATAGCTGCACCTTGCATCATCCGAAAAAATAATAAAATAATCGGTGCATAAATACCGATATCAGCATACGTGGGCATGAGCCCAATAGCCAGAGTGGGAATTGCCATTAAAAATATACTGAGCGTAAACATTTTTTTGCGCCCACGGGTATCACCAAAGTGCGCCATCACAATACCCCCAATGGGACGCACTAAATATCCTGCCGCAAAAATACCAAAGGTTTGTAATTGACGCAGCCAGTCGGGCATATTGGCAGGGAAAAATAATGCGCCAATGGAGGTGGCAAAATAAACAAAGATAATAAAGTCGTAAAATTCGAGTACGCCACCGAGCGCTGATAGGCTCAAAATTTTTAATTCAGAACGACTAAGTGAGCTCATCAATAAGATCTTTTAAATGATTAGCCAATTGGCTAGCGAAGCTTGTTATTACTTTTTGTAATTGCTAGGTTTACATTGATATTCAGTAATTTTGTTGCTGTCAGCAAGATCTTGCACTTTCATCGTGCCAGCTTTTGGGTTAATGACCGTAATTGAGTTGCCAGTACTGCTTTTATAATTAATGTTGTAAATACCATTCAGTTTGGATATCTGCGCCACCCCACCCAAAGCATCAGTTTTGCCATCCTTCATTACTAACTCATCAATTTGATAGACCCATTGGCCTTTTTGGTGGTGCACTTGAATCAATAAGTTAGTTGATGAGTTAGCCTCAGCGCAGACTAGCCGAACCCCTTTAGCGTGGGCGCTAAAGGAAAAAAGAATGCCCAATATTAGTATAAATAGCTTCATTTCTAACCCTTTAAAAACATCTCTTAATTATCACCTAATTAGACGCGGCAATGCTGGCTATCCTAATAATCATAGGAGAGCCGCTAATTCCTGTTATAAATATAGCTATATTGGTCTTTGGAGGGTGCAGTATGCGTTTTAGAGGTATCCGCGGATTTGTTTATGGCTTGAGCTGCATACTTTGGTGTGTTTCATTTAACACTTTTGCCCATCGCGCCAATGAGCCCGAGCATCAGATATATCCCGAAGGGAATTTGCCCCTTGAAAACGGTGCATTTATACGCGTGTTCTCTTTAAGCTATACCACGCAAGGTACCTTAAATAAAGATAAAAGTAATGCTATTTTGGTGGTTACAGCCATAGGTGGCAACCATCATCGCCTCGATTATTTAATTGGTCCAGGTAAAGCGCTGGATCCTGAAAAATATTTCATTATTTCTACCGATGCCATTGGCAATGGTCTCACCACTTCTCCATCAAATAGTAAATTACAACCCAATACAAGTTTCCCTGAATTTAATATTCGCGATATGGTGAGCTCGCAATATCGTCTTGTTAGCGATTATTTTGGCATTACTAAATTGGTAGCCGTCATCGGCGCTTCAATGGGTGGTATGCAAGCCTTGCAATGGGGCGTTTCCTACCCTTATGCCATGCAAGCCATTATTCCAATTGTGCCCCTTGCAAAAACACCGCCATGGACCACGGGCGTCTTAGAAATGCTGCGCCAAAGCATTATGTCTGACCCAAATTACCGTGATGGTCAATACGATAAACCGCTGGAAGCAGGAATGCGGCTGTGGTCCGGCTGGCTTAGTGGGGTTATTGTGCGCACCCCCGCCTACCAAAATCAATTGATTGACTCGCCTGCAGCTGAAATTGAAGCGCTACGTAAAATTCAAGATGCAGGATGGAAGAGGATGGATGCGAATGATTGGATTTGGCAATCGCGTGCATACGACCGCCACGATGTCGGTCAAACTGCTGGCTTTAATGGTGATACTTCTGCAGCACTGCGTTCGATTAAAGCGAAAACCCTCATTCTTGCCGGCACTGGCGACTTGCTTAATCCAGAAGCAGACGCTCTGAAAACTGCCAAGCTTATTCCTAATGCGAAATATATTGCAATTAATGATCGCTTACCGATGGGACACTACTCTGGCGCGGGTGCCACCAAAGAAGAAAACGATTTGCAAAACCAAGTCATTAAAAGCTTCTTGGCAACTCTAAAACCTTAAGGATAGAGTCTTCGCTACAAGCCGGCAGCGCTTACTGAGTGGGCACTCAACAGATATTGTCCTCGGTTGACCTAAAAATTAGTTTATATTAGCGCTCAATATTATTACAAAAATAAGGGGAATATGGAAAATCTGAAGCCAGCTATCGATGCGCTTTTTATTATGTTGGGCGCAGTCATGGTTTTAGCCATGCATGCCGGCTTTGCTTTTTTAGAGCTTGGCACGGTCCGGGAAAAAAATCAAGTCAATGCTTTGGTCAAAATTTTGATTGATTTTGCTGTCTCGACAATTGCCTATTTTTTTATTGGCTATGGGCTCGCATATGGCATTGGCTTTTGGGATTCGGCCACTGTGTTGTCACAAAAAAGTGGCTTTGAACTAGTCAAATTCTTCTTTTTACTCACCTTTGCTGCTGCAATACCCGCGATTGTATCTGGCGGTATTGCCGAGCGCGCTAAATTTAATCCACAATTAATTGCCACATTTATTTTGGTTGGCTTTCTTTATCCTTTTTTTGAAGGCATTGTTTGGAATCAAAACTATGGTATTCAAGCTTGGATCAAAAGCCTCACCGGGGAAGAATTTCATGACTTTGCTGGCTCAATCGTCGTGCATGCTGTCGGCGGCTGGATTGCTTTGCCAGCAATTATTTTATTAGGCTCACGTTATGGTCGATACAACAAGGATGGCAAAGTCTCAGCGCATCCGCCCTCGAGCATTCCGTTTCTCGCCTTAGGCGCATGGATTCTGACCGTAGGTTGGTTTGGCTTTAATGTGATGAGCGCACAAACAATCGACAAGATGAGTGGCCTAGTGGCAATGAACTCCCTGATGGCTATGGTTGGTGGCACTCTGGCTGCATGGATGGTCGGTAAGAATGATCCTGGCTTCGCCTATAACGGACCACTAGCTGGTTTAGTTGCCGTTTGTGCTGGCTCAGATTTAATGCATCCAGTAGGCGCCCTAGTGGTTGGGCTCGTTGCTGGCGCCCTCTTTGTCAAAGTCTTCACCTTAGAACAAAATCGCTGGCGCATTGATGATGTACTGGGAGTGTGGCCCTTACATGGCTTATGCGGGCTTTGGGGCGGACTAGCAGCTGGCATCTTTGGCCAAAAATTTTTGGGTGGAATAGGTGGTATATCTTTTTCAGCACAGTTAATTGGCTCAGCCCTTGGGGTAACAATCGCACTTGTTGGTGGTTTTATTGTGTATGGCGTTCTGAAACGTATGATGGGACTAAAACTAAGCCCCGAAGAAGAACATGCTGGCGCTGATTTAAGTATTCATCAAATTACCTCAACTCCAGGCAAAGAGTCGGTATGGTAGAAACTAATGCATACTGCTTGCTGAACTAATACTTATTTCCCACTAACTTATATTGATTGAAAGCGAAAAATGATCCCTTTATTCAAAAAATATCTTTCATTAGACCGTCTTATAGCAATTGCCCTATTTACTGCAAGCGCTAATGTGCTGGCCGTCTCACACGTAGGCGGAGAAGTGCCCTATGAAAACATCGAAGCCACGGTCATTCCTTTAGTGGATGGACCTAAAACCATTTTGGGGCAATCATTTAAATATCCGAGTGGCACACCACTAATTAATGCTTTCAACATTAATATACCTGTAGGTAAGAAAACTTCACTGCATAAACATGCGGTTCCACTATTTGTATATGTTGTTTCCGGCGAAATGATAGTTGACTATGGCAGCAAAGGTAAGCGTACTTTTAAAGCTGGGGCTGCATACATAGAAGCAATTGAATGGTGCCATATTGCTCAAGCAGTTGGAAATCAACCGACAAAAATTATTGGGGTTTATCTGGGTCAAGAAAAACCCGATCAAATTAAGCCAGAGACGTGCAGCAAACCCAATTAAAGTGCTCTTAAATTGGCGATACTAATCATCTGCCAAGTACCTTGATTTTGCTTCCAAACACTTAGACGAGCAAAAGACTTAGCTGGAAGTCTTTTGCCGTCAATAGTTTCTTCAACGGCCAGCATATTTGTGACGACTAGGCAATCATCTGCCTGCGTCACCTTAAAATCGCTTACTGTACATTTACCAATCTTTTCATTTTTAATCATTTGAATCTCGGTAGCCCTATCACGGGCACCATCAGAATGAACTGATTGAAATCCGGGAGCAAACATGGCTTCTACGGCCGGCCAGTTACAGTCACTAATCTCGGACAATAACTTTCGATAAAGGCGTTCACCTTCTGCTGCAATATTTATTTCCATCATCTCATTACCTCAAGGTTAACCATTAATCTTTATTAAAAATAATTGTAAACTGAAATGTAGAATATTATTTATGCAGCATGATTTCTTAAGCAAGGTTAACTCAGTATTGAGACAAACTCTGTAGGTAGCATTCGCGGTTTTTGTGGCGTCGACCGATCTGGTGTGCCAATATTGATAAAGCATAAAGGATCTTCATCCACACTAAGGCTAAATAAATCTCGAATGGGCTGCATATACATCGACTTACCACTCGTTGGACTAGCCCCAAAGCCCATGGCATGTGCCATAAGAAAGATATTTTGAATAGCACACCCAGCAGAAATAATGCGTTCACTTAATGGCACTGAATGATCGGAACCCCTTGCATTAACGACCAGCAGCATCACAAATGGTGCCCGATGTGCCTTAACCATCGCATCTTGAACTTGTTGGTCGGTGGCTGAAGAGTCTCGATCTAATAGCGATTTAGCAAATGCTTGGGCTAACTCCCCCCTTTTTTCGAGCGGGCATATCACAAAACGCCACGGACGGATTAACCCATGATCTGGTGCAGTTGCTGCCATTGAAAATAGGATATCTAACTGCCCCTGAGTTGGGCCAGGCTGAAATAAACGTTTTGGCAAAAAGGATTGGCGAGTTGAAATTAGAGTTTGGATTATTTCGCACAATTGACTATTGACCATTTTTTTATTTCCCGTGATTCATTACTAAGTATTGACTATTTTCTACCAATACCAAGACGTCTGCTGCGCACAATTTGATATGGGCGAAATAAATAGGTGATAGAGGCAAAGCCGCTCCAAATATGCACCAGCCGGGTAAAGGGAAAAATTAGAAACAGTGTCATCCCCAAAAACATATGTAGGCGAAATACCCAATTAACTCCACTTAATAACTCAACTGCACCGCCCTGAAATGCCATAATATGTTGCGCCCAACCAGCCAGCTTCAGCATCATCGAGCCATCTAAGTGAGATGCCGATAATGGAATTGTCGCTAACCCAAGTACCAGTTGTATCCATAAAATAAGTAAAAGTAAAATATCGCTAGGCTTACTAGTAAGCCGAATACGATCATCCATTAAACGCCGATACAATAAAATACTTAAACCAACCAATCCAAAGATGCCTGCAATGCCGCCCGTTATCATAGCAACAAGTTGCTTATCACCGGCAGCAATAAAGGACTCATAAAAGAAATGGGGAGTGAGCATCCCAAAGAAGTGTCCAAAGAACAAAAATAACACGCCAATATGAAATAACATACTACCTAAGCGTAGTTGTTTTTTACGCAATAGCTGGCTTGAATCACTTTTCCAAGTGTATTGATCGCGATCAAATCGAATTAAACTGCCTAAAAAAAATATCGTTAGACATATGTAGGGATAAATTCCAAAAATAAATACCTCTAAATAGTTCATGCTTGAACTCCTTGTTTATCTTTAGCACGTTGAATAAAATGAAGTGGCTGTTCATCTCCCGGCTTGCCTTGGCCTTGAGTAGTGCATCCCCCAAATGCAGGAGGTTCTGCCCAAGTCTCGTCAATTGATTCGTCTTTAATCTTGAGGTCAAGGATTTTTACTTTCTCTCCAGAATATTCAATTGCAGCAGCGATTACCCATGCATACCTACTTTGGCGGGCTACTAATGCGCTATAAATTGAATTTAAAATATGTTCCATTTCTGCGATAAATTGCCTCGACTGAGCTAGCTCTAAAGTGGAAGCAAACTCCAGCACAATTGATAATTGATCTGGTAATTCATTGGTTGCAAGTATCAAGCCACCTGCCTTATAGGTCTGCAATAAATCAACCATCGCTTGTCCACGTTCACGTGAGTCGCCATGCACGTGCTCAAATAAATGCAAGGAGGTAGCCCTTCCCCGATCAAAATACTCTACATATTCCTCCTGCAGTACATAAAGATCTGTTGTTTTTAAATATTGTATTAACTCATTTAATCCAATTTCTACGGACTTGCTTATTTTCGGCAAGGCAATAACTATAGGCTTCATTTCTAATAAATTTTCACGAAGCTCGGCATCGGGATATTGAAGTAATCTAGATAAAGCACGTAGCGATAATAAATCTTTCATCTGCATCCCCTTAAGCGCTTAGGTTAATTGGAATCGTGCGGCGCTTAGTTCCACCAAAGAGGCTAGCTTCTGAATCCCCATCTGAACAGCCATTGCCGAATGTAAAACCGCAACTTCCCTTCATCTCAAATGTGTTTTCTGCATATTCACGATGCGTAGTGGGTATCACGAAACGATCTTCGTAGTTTGCAATTGCCATAATTTGATACATATCTTCAACTTGACTCGCAGAAATTCCGGCTTGATTTAAAGCGGCATGATTTTCAGTGCCATTGACATGTTTATCACGTTGCCAAGCTCGCATTGCAAGCATTTTTTCTAATGCAGCAACTACTGGAGCCTCATCTCCCGCCGTTAACATATTTGCCAAATATTGAATTGGAATGCGCAATTGCCTAACATCAGGAATATGGCCATTCACACCAACATATCCCGCCTCAACTGCGCCAGTAATCGGAGAAAGTGGTGGCACATACCAAACCATGGGTAGGGTTCTATATTCAGGGTGCAGCGGCAAGGCAATTTTCCAGTCCATTGCCATTTTGTAGACTGGACTTTTCTTAGCGGCATCTAACCAATTTTGCGGCACGCCGTCTTGTAAAGCTTGCTTTTGCACTACTGGATCATGTGGATCCAGAAAAATCTTTAATTGGGCTTCATATAAATTATTTTCTCCCTCAACGCTGGCAGCGTGTTCAATTTGATCAGCATCGTATAGCATGACACCCAAATATCGAATTCGACCTACACAAGTTTCTGAACAAACGGTAGGCTGTCCAGACTCGATGCGTGGGTAGCAAAAAATACACTTCTCAGCCTTACCACTCTTCCAGTTATAGTAAATCTTTTTATAAGGGCAGGCTGAAACACACATCCGCCAGCCGCGACACTTGTCTTGATCAATTAAGACAATGCCGTCTTCTTCGCGCTTATAAATTGACCCCGACGGACATGAAGCTACACAGGCAGGGTTCAAGCAATGCTCACATAATCTTGGCATATACATCATGAAGGTATTTTCAAATTGCCCATAGACATCTTTTTGCATCTGATCAAAGTTGGTATCTTTACTCCGTTTAGAAAATTCACCACCTAAAATTTCTTCCCAGTTGGGTCCCCACTCAATTTTTTCCATTCGCTTCCCAGTAATTAAGCTTTTAGGCCGCGCAGTTGGGGTTGCCTTAGACTCTGGAGCATTTTGTAAGTGCTCGTAATCAAAGGTGAAAGGTTCGTAGTAATCATCAATTTCAGGTAGATTAGGATTGCCAAATAAATTCATCCAGATTTTTGATCGACCGCCTTGCTTGGGCTCAAGCTTGCCATTACTTTTCCGAGTCCAGCCACCCTTCCACTTTTCTTGGTTTTCCCAATTTTTAGGATAACCAATACCAGGCTTTGTTTCTACGTTATTAAACCAGGCGTATTCCATGCCGGGACGATTAGTCCAGACTTGTTTGCAGGTTACTGAGCAAGTATGGCAACCAATACATTTATCCAAGTTTAATACCATGCCAATTTGTGCGCGAATTTTCATTTTTATTTTCCTTGTTACGCTTGTATAGCGTTCCTATTTTCACTATCTAGCCAATCAATCTTGCGCATTTTTCGAATGGTGACAAATTCATCGCGATTAGTGCCTATAGTGCCGTAATAATTAAAGCCGTAACTGTATTGCGCATAACCACCAATCATATGGGTTGGCTTTAATACAATACGGGTTACCGAGTTATGAATACCACCACGCATACCCGTAATTTCTGAGCCAGGAGTATTAATAATTTTTTCTTGGGCGTGGTACATCATGACCATCCCAGGATTAACGCGTTGACTAACTACTGCGCGTGCAGCAATAGCGCCATTAGCGTTATAAAGTTCCACCCAATCGTTATCTACAATTCCTGCATCACCCGCATCATCTTCACTGAGCCATACCACTGGGCCCCCGCGGTTTAAGGTCAACATCATCAAGTTATCGCTATATGTAGAATGGATTCCCCATTTTTGATGTGGCGTAATGAAATTCAGGACAATTTCTTTATTACCATTAGGTTTAATCCCTTTAATACCATTAATTGTTTTTAAATCAACTGGTGGTCTATACGACACTAAACCCTCCCCAAATGCCCGCATCCATTTGTGATCTTGATAAAACTGTTGCCGGCCAGTTAAGGTTCGCCATGGAATATATTCATGCACGTTGGTATATCCAGCGTTGTAAGAAACCTTTTCGCTTTCCAAGCCAGACCATGTTGGTGAACTAATAATTTTTCTAGGTTGCGCTTGAATATCTCTAAAGCGAATTTTTTCATCTTCACGATGTAAGGCTAAATGCGCATGCTCAAGACCGGTTATTTTCGATAAGGCATTCCAGGCCTTTACAGCCACATGACCATTAGTTTCTGGGGCAAGCATTAAAACCACTTCTGCTGCGTCAATATCTGTATTAATGTTAGCCATCCCCTTCATGGCTCCTTCTTTGACGCGCCCATTTAAATCACGTAGCTGCTCAACCTCATCTTTGGTGTCCCATGCAATACCTTTACCCCCATTGCCAACTTTCTCCATTAGTGGACCTAAGGCTGTAAACCGCTGATAAGTATTAGGGTAATCCCGTTCGACTACAGTAATTTGAGGTGCCGTTTTTCCAGGGATCAGCTCGCATTCGCCTTTTTTCCAATCATGCACATCAAACGCCTGAGCAAGCTCAGCAGGCGTATCGTGCATTAATGGTGTTAAAACAATATCCTTTTCTACACCCAAATGACCAACGCAAACTTCGGAAAATTTCTTGGCAAACCCTTTGTAAATATCCCAATCACTGCGAGCTTCCCATGCTGGATCTACTGCGGTCGATAAAGGGTGAATAAAAGGGTGCATATCGCTGGTATTTAAATCATTCTTTTCATACCAAGTTGCAGTAGGCAAAACAATGTCAGAATATAAGCAGGTTGTACTCATGCGGAAATCTAACGTAACTAATAAATCTAATTTTCCTTCGGGTGCATGCTCATGCCAAGCTACCTCAGATGGCCTAGCCTCATCGTTACCCAAATCCTTACCCTGCACTCCATGAGAAGTACCCAGTAAGTGCTTGAGAAAATATTCATGGCCTTTACCAGAAGATCCCAATAAGTTTGAGCGCCAGACAAACATATTTCGCGGCCAATTATTGGGATGATCAGGATCCTCACAGCTCATTTTTAATGAGCCCTCCTGCAAATTCTTTACCACATATTCTTTGGGATCGATTCCTGCAGCGATAGCATCTTTAGCCACATCTAATGGATTCGTTTTTAACTGTGGGGCTGAAGGTAACCAACCCATTCGCTCTGCACGAACGTTGTAATCAATCATACTACCTTGATAGTCAACCTTATTGGCTAAGGGTGAAAGAATTTCTTCCATCCCTAGCTTTTCATAGCGCCATTGATCTGTATGTGCATAGAAAAAACTGGTTGAATTTTGTTGACGCGGTGGGCGAATCCAATCTAAGGCAAAAGCCAAAGGAGTCCATCCTGTTTGCGGACGTAACTTTTCTTGACCTACATAATGCGCCCATCCTCCGCCGCTTTGCCCTATACAGCCGCACATCATTAACATATTGATAATACCGCGATAATTCATATCGCAGTGATACCAGTGATTCATGGCGGCGCCAATAATCACCATTGACTTACCTTGCGTTTTTTCAGCATTGTCAGCAAACTGGCGAGCTACAGCAATTACTTGCTCCTGTTTGACTCCAGTAATTAATTCTTGCCATGCGGGTGTATAAGGCACATTGTCATCATATGATTTTGCACTTTCGCCGCCTAAGCCTCTATTAATGCCATAATTTCCGGCTAATAAATCAAAGACTGTGGCAACATAAACTTCTTTTTTATTATCTTCTTCACCTAGGCTAATTTTTTTTGCAGGTACATTGCGAACTAATACATCGGTTTGTTTATTGCCATCAAAATGAGGTGTGGCAATTCCACCAAAATAGGGAAATCCAACTGGCACAATCTCATGCAATAACTGATCTTCCATGAGGGACAATTTTAATTTTGTTTCTCGGTCATATTGCGCTTCTTTTGCTTCTAAATTCCACTTGCCTAAATCTTTGCGCCCATCCGGACCCCATCTAAAGCCAATCGATCCATTGGGTACTACTGGTTTACCGCCAATATCAAATGCTACCGTTTTCCAATCAGCGCCATTGGTTTGCCCCAACTTACCCTCAAAATCACTCGTACGAACATAACGGCCAGGGACAAGAATCGTCCTGCCATCCTCAATGACTTTTTCTTCTAGTATGACTAACATTGGCATATCGGTATAACGACGTACGTAATCGTCAAAATACGCAGTACGTTTATCAAAATAAAACTCTTTAAGAATGACGTGCCCCATTGCCATAGCGATAGCAGCATCGGTGCCTTGCTTTGGATGCATCCAAATATCAGCTAACTTTGAAACTTCTGCGTAGTCTGGAGTGATGGCTACGGTTTTAGCACCTTTGTATCGGACTTCGGTAAAAAAATGCGCGTCAGGTGTGCGTGTTTGTGGAACGTTTGAACCCCAGGCGATAATGAAGGTTGAGTTATACCAATCAGCTGACTCAGGGACATCAGTTTGTTCTCCCCATACCTGAGGGCTGGCAGGCGGTAAATCACAATACCAATCATAGAAGCTCATACAAACACCACCAATTAGACTCAGGTATCGCGAGCCTGCGGCGTAACTTACCATTGACATTGCAGGGATGGGTGAAAAGCCAATAATACGATCAGGTCCATGTTGCTTAATGGTGTAAATATTTGCGGCGACAATTATTTCATTTACCTCATCCCATGAGGCCCTTACAAATCCACCCATTCCACGTTGTGCCTGCCACTCTTTACGTTTTTCTTGGTTTTCTACTAAATTGGCCCACGCATCAACAGGGCTTTTGGCAATCGATTTTGCTTCACGCCATTGTTTAAGCAAGCGTCCTCGTATCATCGGGTACTTCACTCGATTCGCACTATACATGTACCAGCTATAACTTGCCCCCCGTGCGCAGCCTCGCGGCTCATGATTAGGTAAATCAGATCGAGTTCTTGGGTAATCTGTCTGCTGGGTTTCCCAAGTAACTATTCCACCCTTTACATAAATCTTCCATGAACAAGATCCAGTGCAATTAGTGCCATGCGTCGAACGCACAATCTTATCGTGCTGCCAGCGAGAACGATAGGCATCTTCCCAGGTGCGGTCTTCTGCAACTGTTTTACCGTGACCATTTGAAAATTTCTCAGAATCAACAGTTAAAAATTTCAGGCGGTCTAAAAAGTGACTCATATTTATCCTTTAATGAATTCTTAGCAAGGCATTAGGGCATTTTTACGGCTGTAATACCACCAAGTGATCACTGTGCACGTAACATAAAAAACAATAAATGCATATAAAGCGGCCTCTGGACCGCCCGTTGCGGCGATTGATGAGCCATAACTTTTAGGTATAAAGAAACCACCATAAGCACCGACTGCGGAACTAAAACCCAGCACAGCTGCAGCCTCCTTATTGGCATCACGTATTGCCTGATCCTGTCCTGACTGTGTTTGACTCGCGACACGTTGACGTTCAGTGAGAAAAATAACAGGAATCATGCGAAAGGTAGAGCCATTACCAATACCGGAGGTAGCAAATAAAGCCATAAAAGCAATTAAAAAACCGAAGAAATTTCCGCCTGTTCCATGGCTGGGTAAATAATTTAAAACAGCAAATACACCCACACTCATGGCAATAAAATTCCAAAAAGTGACTCTGGCTCCCCCTAACTTGTCAGATAACCATCCTCCAATAGGTCTAGCTAGGGCCCCAACTAAGGGGCCTAACCAGGCATAGCTCAAGGCATTTACTCCCGGAAATTGACTTTTAATTAGTAAGGGAAAGCCGGCAGAATAGCCAATAAAAGATCCGAATGTACCTAGATAAAGCCAGCACATTAGCCAGTTATGTTTACGTTTAAAAATTACCGCCTGATCTGCGAAAGTTGCCTTTGCTTCAGCTAAATCATTCATGCCAAACCAAGCAGCAATAGATGCTGTAGCAATAAAAGGTAACCAAATAAATCCCGCATTTTGCAACCAAAGCAAAGAAGTATTGCCTGCTTTAATTACTATTTGAGGTTCGCCACCAAAAACACCAAATATTCCCGTTGTAATGACCAGCGGTACAACTAATTGCACAATCGATACTCCCAAATTACCTAATCCAGCGTTTAATCCTAAAGCTGTCCCTTTTTGTGCCTTCGGATAAAAAAAACTAATGTTTGCCATGGATGATGCAAAATTACCACCTCCAAATCCACACAACAATGCGAGCAAGATAAATATTTCATATGGCGTAGCAGGATTTTGGACGGCCAAACCAATCCCAGCAGCTGGAATTAATAATGAAGCTGTTGAAATTGCAGTCCAACGACGGCCGCCAAAAATAGGTACTGCAAAAGAATAAAAAATACGCAGAGTTGCACCACAAAGTGCAGGTAGAGAGGCGAGCCAAAATAATTGATTAGTGGAGAATTTAAAGCCCACATTTGGTAAATTTACTACTACTACAGACCAAACCATCCAAACTGAAAACGCTAAGGTTAACGCCGGAATTGAAATTAATAAATTTCGTTTTGCTATAGCCTTACCGATTCCATCCCAAAATTGTTTATTTTCAGGATCCCAGCGTGTGATAACAGTAGAAGACATATAAATCGCCCTTCCTTAATAGTAAATTATTGAATTGCAGATGGAATGGCCTTGCCGCCCATTAGTTCAGAACGACGTACTTCAGTGAAATACATCCAAATGAGTGATACCCATACCACTCCATACATCAACATAAATGCACTCGACCGAATACCCGTGATATCTAACAATGCACCAAATAAGATCGGCAATACAAAACCACCTAGCCCCCCTGCTAAGCCAACAATCCCTGAAATGGTGCCAATATTATTTGGATAGTCGTCGCCAATATATTTAAAGACACTTGCTTTTCCAAATGCCCAAGCAACTCCTAAAATAAACATCAGCGCGGTAAATAAATAAATATTTAAACCAATATGAAAGGTTTCTGGTCCATTAATCGTTTGAATGATGAATTCAGTTGGAGGATAGGAAAGTAAAAAAAGGCATATCCAACTTACCCACATTACCCACCAAGTTACTTGGTGGGCGCCATACTTATCAGCAAACCAACCACCAATTGCGCGTAAAACCCCACCTGGCAATGAAAAACATGCAGCCAATAATGCTGCAGTACGTATTTCTAGGCCAAACTCGCCTACGTAGTACTGAACCATCCATAAACTAAGGCCTACATAGCCGCCAAATACAATGCTGTAATACTGGCAATAACGCAATACTTTGGGGTCTTTTAATGCCTTGAGTTGCTCTTTAAATGAGGTATTAGTCGTCACTAGATGCGTGGAATCGCTATAACTAAAAAACCAAAATAAAATAGCCGCACCAAGCATGACAGCCGCATAAACTTGTGGCACAACTGTCCAACCAAAAGCAACTACTAATGCAGGCGCAATAAATTTATTTACTGCCGCGCCAGAATTTCCAGCACCAAAAACACCCATGGCAAAGCCTTGGCGACTATTTGGGAACCATCTCGCCACATAGGGAGTACCTACTGAGAAGGATCCGCCAGCCAAACCAACAAATAAACCGATTACTAAAAAATGCCAATATTGTGTTGCATATGACATCAGCCAGATTGGAATTACGCAAGCTAACATTAATGAAAGCATGACGATTCTTCCGCCATAGCAATCAGTCCATATTCCTAAAGGTACTCGAACTAAAGAACCCGTTAAGATTGGCATTGCAGTAAGAAAACCAAATTGTGTAGCGCTTAAATTAAGCGTTTTCTTAATAGGAATGCCAATCACGCCAAACATCATCCAGACCATGAAGCACACAGTAAAAGCAAGGGTACTTATAATTAGAACCGTATATGCTTTAGAATTTGTTTGAGTAATGGAACTCATGAAAATCTCCCTTTTCATGAATCATTATCAAAACTAAATTGACCTAGGAATATCCCCCAAAAAGAATATTTTAGAAATGCAAAGGAACTAGAATTTTCACCTTTACTAGTCCTTTAGGACTACTTCTAAGGACAGAGCCTCTCTACGTTTGCAAATACGGCTACCTGTACTCGCGAGGAAAGATTTAATTTACGCAAAACATGCTGCACATGAATCTTGACCGTAGTATCAGCAATGCCAAGTTCACGAGCAATTACTTTATTACTCGAGCCCTTAGCAATTTGACAAACGATTTGCAACTCTCGAGGTGAGAGACTGGCAGCTAAAGAGTCACTAGTATTATTATCTAAATTATCTTTTTTACTAAATTTAAATGCAGTAACTAATTTATGAGTCATTTCCTGACTAATAACAGACTCGCCATTAAATGCTTTTCGTATTCCAATAAGTAAATCGTCCTTTTCGCTAGTCTTTAGCAAATAGCCTTGAGCACCATTTTGTAAGGCTTGAATTAAATCAGCCTCATCTTCGCTCACTGTAAGCATAATGACTGTTACATCAGGAGCAGCGCGAAAAATATCTGGCAAAGATTGAATGCCGCTGGCACCAGGCAAGTGATTATCAAGCAAAACCACATCGGGATGCAAAGCCTCGCAAATTCGTAAAGCTCCAACCGCATCACCTGCCTCACCAATTACATCAAAATCAGGGGCTTGAGAGAGTAAAGAAATTAACCCCCTTCTAAAAAGAGTATGGTCATCAACTACAAGTATGCTAATTTTTTCCAATTAATTATTATTTAATTAGGCACTCATCGAGGCTAAGTTAGGTAGACATAAATAAACTCTCGAGCCGCCATTTGGGGGGGAAGAAATAGTTACTTCGGCATTAATTTTACTAGCACGTTCTCTCATGATACTCACCCCTACATGGGTACTATCCAATTTGTCTAAATCAATTAAAAAACCAATACCATCATCTACAACCTCAAAAGACCAAATCGGATTTTGCTGTACGGTTAGGGTAACAGTTTTCGCTTTAGCATGCTTTCTAATATTGGATAAAGCCTCTTGAATAATATGCAGTACTTGAATTTGCACATCAGGCGCCAAGGGTAATCCCTGACCATGCATTTTAAGGTTTACTTTAATGCCAAATTGGTGCTCAAATTTTTGCAACGTAGTCTTAATTGCCGATTCAATATCTTCATCATTTGTTCTAGTTCTATAGTGCAATAAAAGTTCACGCACATCACTATAACTCTCCCTCAAACCCTCATCAAGTTCATTTAAAATTGCTTTGACATTTGGCATTTGCAATGTAGATATTTCATCGCGTAATAAACTAGCTTGAATTTTTAAGAATGCCAAAGATTGTGCAATCGAGTCATGAAGCTCTCTAGCTAAGAGACTACGCTCATCAGAGATAGCAGCCTCCTTCTCTAAAGCCTTGATTCGCAATGCTTCCATCGCCCCCGCCAAATGATTGGCCAGGGTTTCAAGTAAAGCATGTTGCTCTTGATCAATAATGAATGATTCAACATAAAATAAATCAATTTCACCCAATAACTTCTGCTGAAAAAGTATAGGCACAGTAATAAGAGATTGAAAACCCGCTTTAACGCAAAATCGATCCTTCTCCTCGTTCAGGTTAAATTTAATTACCTTAATATCTTGTATACCTGTAGCGTTTCCACAATGGCATTCACCTGCATTCATACACTGCTCACCAGTCAAGATTGAATCTGGTAAATTTGTTCCGGATAATAAAAAATAACGCTTATTGGCTTCATCAGTCCACCGAATAGCAATTGCTGCGGCATGGCTAATCAATGAAACTCTATCAGCAAAACCTTTAGCCAGATTCTCTAAATTATTTTCACTCGAAACAAAAGAACTTAAATCATATAATGCAGCTAATCGCTCTTGGCGCTCTTGCAAGTGTATAGTTTTCTCGCGTACTTTTGCTTCTAGGCTCTCATATAAATCATTTAAATTTTCAGTCATAGCATTAAAACCTTGAGCCAAATCGCCAAATTCATCCTGGGCATCAATTTGTACATGGGTTTTTAATTTGCCTGACTTAACTTCATCAAATCCAATTCTTAACTTGGCAACGGGATCTAAAATAACAGAATAGCCAACATACATAATGACTAAAGTTGCCACCAAAGAAATAGCTAACATCGCAAATTGAAATAAATGCAATAGCCCAGTCCAGTAATCAACCTCTTCCTCTATCAGCCCTACAAAGCGATCAATGCTAGAGATAAACTGATCGATATTCTGTACGGAAAGTACATTGGCCTGCTGTAAAGCAAGGCCATGTTTAATATCTTTCCATTGCGCTTGAATACTTAAAAAAACTTTAGTATTTGCCTGATTCCAAGGAACAAATAAAGGCCTAGATGGATCTCCCAGCCTCAACACTTGCATGCTTTCGTCAAATTTTTTCTCTAGTTGCGCAGCTAACTTTGACTTATTTTCGTTAATTAAAAGAGTAAGCTGATAGGTTTGCATTCGCATTCTACCTGCCTCATTTATTGCTGCTGCACCACCTTCAAGCTTCCAAGTTACCCATAAGGTAAAGCTAATAGATATCATGGCTAGCACCAAGAGTGCTGTACCAATAATGACTAATTTATGTTTGAGGGTAAATTCGTTTCGCATTTTCTTAATTAAGCTATCCACAGGTCCCGATAAATCCACAATTAGTGCAATATTCACAGCCATCTTTTTTAATTAATGCATGCGCACCACATTCTGGGCATTTCTTGCCCCTCATAATTCCTGGAGTATTTAATACTGCTGTCTTATTGCTGCTCTGAATATCTGTATGCGCATTAAATTCAGCGACACCACGCCTTATCAAAATGTTTTCAATGGCAAATGCAACTGCTGATACTTCAGAGTCATGCCACATTGGTACCTCGATACCGTCATCTTTTTTCCTAGTTCCCAGGCGAACTGGGCCGCGATCCCATGCAACTTTACGCATATCTCCTAGCGCTCTTACTAGAAATCCACCGCGTGCAGCCAATGAAAGGAGTCGCATACTTGAAGTAATCCATTGCTGCGATTCTCCACTTTGGCCTACTGGCATGAAAAATTCAATGGCTCGCTCAGATTGAACCTCTTCTCCATTAATAAACCCATGTACGTTTAAAAATGAAATAATTAAATATAGAGTTTTTTGCCCATCTTGAGTCCAGTAATTAATTTTTTCAGCTACAGCTGGTAACTCACCATTGGGTCGGCGATCTACTACTTTTTTAGATGGATTACCTCCCAGATTGGATGTATTTTTGGTTATTATTGGCAACTCTTCGGGCTGAGCTTCAATCACATGCAAAACTGAACCTAAAATTGAATTCGGTCGATAGGTTGTCAGGCCTTTTAAATTTGATTGCCAAGCCTTAAAATATAAATTTACAAAACTTGCAAACGGATAATCGGCAGGGACATTAACTGTTTTTGATATGGCTGTATCAATATAGGGCTGCACTACCTCCATCATGGCAATATGATCTTCCGCAGACATTGCTAAGGCGGTAATAAAATAGTCTGGTAAAGCATTTATATCTCCTCCCATTTCTTTAAATACTCGCCAAGCATGATCTTCTACCGAGTACTCCCTGGTTGATCCATCAGTCTCTCTTTTTTTGCGCTGATAAGTCCAAGAAAATGGTGGCTCAATTCCATTGGAAGCATTATCAGCAAATGCCAGACTTACTGTTCCAGTTGGGGCAATTGAAAGTAAGTGACTATTCCGAATACCAAATTTACGAATCTCCGTTTTTAAATTGCTATCTAAACGACTAGCGAAATTTGTTCCGCCTAAATACCGCTCAATATCTAAAGCAGGAAAAGCACCCTTTTCTTTTGCTAAATCAACTGAAGCTTGATAAGCAGCATCTCGTAAATGTTTTGCGATATTTTCTGCCTCAGATCTCCCTGCGCTGCTGTTATAAGCTAATTTAAGCATTATCAATGCATCACCAAGACCCGTAAAACCAACACCAATACGACGTTTCGATTGGGCCTCAATAGCTTGTTCTTTTAGAGGCCAATAGGTTACGTCTAGAACGTTATCCAGCATTCTCACTTGAATTTTTACTGCCTCAATAAATCCAGGGTAATCAAACGATGCAGTTCCAGCAAATCCAAATGGATTAATAACGAATCGAGGCAAAATTATTGGACCTAAATCACAACATCCATATGGGGGTAAGGGCTGTTCGCCACATGGATTGGTAGCTTCAATAGATTCACAATAACTTAAATTATTATCACTATTAATATTATCTAAAAATAAAATCCCAGGTTCGGCAAAATCATATGCAGATTCCATCACTAGGAGCCAAATTTCTTTTGCCTTGATTGTTTGGTAAACCCAAAGTCCATCTGCACGTTGATGAACTTCTTGGGTAATATTTTTATTGCTTGGCTTGGCTTTATGAACTAAATCCCATAAGCCGTCTCTTTCAACTGCGCGCATAAATTTATCAGAAACGCCCACAGAAATATTAAAATTATTCCAGCGCCCAGGGGTTCGCTTAGCATTAATAAAATCAAAAATATCGGGATGATCTATTTTTAGAACTCCCATTTGTGCGCCCCGCCGCGAGCCTGCACTTTCAACAGTAGAACAAGATTGATCAAATACATTGATATAACTACAAGGCCCAGAAGCAAATGATGCAGTTCCTTTTACCTCGGCACCTTTTGGCCGAATACGCGAAAAATCATAGCCAACTCCACCACCACGCCGCATAGTTTCTGCAGCTTGTTTTAAGGCCTCATATATTCCCGGAAAACCATCTTCATCAAAATCCTGAATGCAATCGCCAACTGGCTGCACAAAACAATTAATTAAGGTTGCTTGAATACCGGTTCCGCCAGTACTCATAATTCGACCAGCGCCAATTGCTCCTGCTAGCATATTTTTTAAAAATAAGGCTTCTATTTTTTTTTGTAAAGCTGGTAATTCAACAGCGGCCAAACCCATAGCTACTCTTTTAAAAATAGCCTCAGCATCCTCTTCGCCAGGCTTAAGGTATTTTTCCTTTAAAACATCAATGCTAATTTGTTGCATAATTATTTATCTTAGTTCCTGTTTCTGATAACAGCCAATTAATTAAATCAGCCACTGAACGAATTTGATCGCCGAAGGGTAATGTTCCAGCCCCTCTAAAAAATAAACCTTTTTGGGTATCTCCTGTAAATGCGCTCCCGAGAACTTTGTCTATACAAAATTGCCCCCAAGCAGCATTACCATCCCTTAAACCACAATCATGTAAGCAATCAAATACCATTGTGCATCTTGGCTTTTTACGTGCCTTATTTTTTAACTTGGCCTCGGCTTTCATATAATTTTTTAACCAAGGCGTCATTACTGCTCTTGCAGGTAAGCCTGCAACGCTTAAAAACTCAACCAGCTCTTCAGGCCTGGAGCCAGCTAGTACTTTTTTAAATGCCTCGTCTGCATCTCCCTCTAACGTTACCGCAAAGGCTGTGCCCAACTGAACCCCTGACACTCCCATGGACTGTAGTTTTTGAATGTCCTGTAAATTACTAATTCCACCAGCGGCAATTAAAGGAATTTGCCCCTCTATTCCCATCCTTTTAAAAAAATCCATTACCTGAGGAATAACATTTTCAAAATCGAATTTAGGATTATTAATGTCAGCTACTGAAGAAGCCCCCAGATGTCCTCCAGCTAATTTAGGGTTTTCAATCACAATTGCATCTGGCAAGCGTCCTTTTTTCTCCCATTTTTTTACCAATATTTGCACACCCCTTGCCTCCGATAAGATGGGAATTAATGCTGTGGCTGGATAACCAGCAGCTAAATCTGGCAGGTCAAGCGGCAACCCTGCGCCAACCACAATTGCATCAACACCGCTCTCTAAAGCACAAGCAACATAAGCCTCATATTCATTAACAGCACGCATAACATTAACTGCGATAAGTCCGAAACTACTCGAACCCTCTTGAGCCATCTTAATTTCTCTTTTCAAGGCCTCAAGGTTTGCTTGATTTATAGCCTTCTTACTTTCTACTGAAGGGGGAAGGTGTTGGGTCAGATCCATTAAATCTGGATGTAAGCGGCGTAAATCAATTGAAGAAATAGTCCCCATACCACCAATTTTTGCAACAGCGCCAGCTAAGCGATGGGCTGAAACCCCGACGCCCATGCCACCCTGTACTATCGGTAGAATAGTTTTACCTTTAATTGTCAAGCTTTTAAGTCCGCTTGAATCAAGCAGTTGATTAAATAATTGCGGTATTAAAGGATTCATTTTGTAGCTTTAATGAAGTCTGCAGAAAACATCATTGGAGTGTATTTATACAAATACAGAAAATAAGCTAGGCACCAACAAGCACCTGAAATAATCAGCAAGGAATTAAATAAATTACTTGGTGCCAGATGCGCTATTAACCAAAAAGCGGCTGCACAAGGCACTAATAAGTAACATGCATGCTCGATCTTTCCAGCAACCAATGGTCTGCCAGTATGGCCAAGTGCGGTACGCGTAATCATTCCAATAATTAAACCCCCAGTAGCCCCAATTCCAAAAGCATGCAAGGCAGGATAGATCGAAACTAATTTAAGCGAGTAAATGCCTAATAAAAAAAAGCCAAACACAAGCCAAGCATATGAGATATGTAATATCCATAAAATTGGTTTATTTTTAGTTGCAAGTGGTCGCCAGCCCCACAGCAAAATGGCATGTAACGTGGCAGTTATAAAACATAAGACAGCTGAAATAATATTGGGTGTAAAAAATGCTAGGGTTAAAAATGATATCGCGGTAAATATTAATGTTGCTTTGGCTATAGTAGGATGACGAAATTGCTGAATTCCAGGAATCGCATTTGCAGTAAAACTTGGTATAACTCTGCCGCCAATCATGACTTCAATCATGGTGATTAAATACAAAGCAATAAAAAGTAAAGGATTTGGATCGATTGCTATGTAACCTAAAGCTGCTAAATAAAAAATTCCATTCAAAAAACCTAATCCCAAAAGAATCATCGGGAGAAAAAGATTTCTAAGCATTCGACGTCGATAAATTAACCGCCCAATCACAATTGCAATTACCGGAAGAAATGCGACGTCAAAAATAGCAAAAAATGGATTTAGAAAAGGGCCAATGCGTCCTGAAAGCCACAAAAGAACTAGCAAAGCCAAAGAGAGGCCTTTGGGGGTTTCTAAACCGGTCCAGGCTCGAACGGCTGTTAAAGAAAATCCCGCAATGACAGTGGCAGCAAAGCCAAACAGCATTTCATGAGCATGCCATTGCATGCCCACTATCAATTGCTGCCTCCGTAAGCTATATCCATTTAACTCTAAAAGCCACTCAAATAAGGCTAGCGCAGACCACAAAGCGGCACATAAATAGAATGGTCTAAACCCTAAGGAAAAAATTGGGGGAGTTCTGCTTCTCACCTTATATACTCCAATCAATTTTATAAATAAGCTTACCGCGCCACGGCATTACTGGCAATGCCAGCATTCTCAACCTATTAATGGAGAAATGAAATAGCTCTATAGAACTACCCTTGAGTATAGGGTCTACACCCTCTAAAAAACATGGTTCCTTTGCGCTAGATCAAATAATTAACTAGATTTATTACTTTTTAGTAATGGGTAAGCTAAAAACACTAAAGTAATTGCAATCCTTGTGCCAACCAAGTTGAACTTATTCTTTCTTCAGGTTTTCTGCCTGAATAACAGGGCGCAAGCTCACTAACTCTTTAGCAATAAATGCTGTCGCTTTTACCCGGTAGCACTATTAATTGGCTGAATTGAAATAGTGGCCAATTTTTCTATCAAGGCCGGATCGGAAAGCGTCTCCAACCACAGCAATTTCAGTAAAATCTTTAATTAAATCATATTGGGGCTTAGGATTTATTAGGCTATAAAACACAAGCGTTGAGGCAGTACCAAATAATAATGTATACCCATCGGGATTGCTGTTTTTTATTTCAAGCGATCCAATTGCACCGCTAAAACTGCTTTTTTTATTAACTACTACCGTAACTCCAAGTTGGGCCCCAAGCGATTGTGCATATAACCTTGCAAACTGGTCAGTTGGGTCGCTAGCTGGAAATGGCACAACTAAACAAATTGGTTTGACGGGATACGTATTTTGTGATTTCGAGGTGTCGAATAAAAAAATTCACTCAACATAAGTAAACTGAGTATTAAAATAAAAACTTTACTTAAGTTCATATTGATTCTCAATTAGAGTTGACTACTATTCCACTCAGTTGATGGCTCGGATGGTTCAGCGAGCAACGCAGATAATTTAATCTCTTCAATTGCGCAATACTCATCTTTGTCCCAGGTATCGCCACTAATGCCGACAACTCCTATATCCACTCTCTGCTGATTTAAGATTAGTTCGCCTCCAGGTGCTGTAATGAAGCGCCCATCAGATGCAATTGCTAAAGTATTTTGAAAAACAGGACGTATCGAAGCGCAAAACACCATAGCCATTTTCACGTTTAAATGCTACAAGTTGCCCGCCAGCATCGAGTGCCGCAATCGCCAGTGGCAAAATACCCTTATCTGCGTATATTTTAATTGCTGAATTAATAATGCTATCTGCTATAGCCAAATCTAAACTTGAATGAATTGGAATCAGTTTTTCTTCCATAACTCTTCTTTTTTAAAGATTATTAAGCTGCGTTACTCAAGCCAACGGTAATACCACCGCAAACATAGAGTACTTGGCCGGTAATAAAGCCGGCGCGGTCATCTAAAAATAAGGCAACGGCGTGAGCTACATCTTCTGGCTCGCCCATTCGCTGTACCGGGATATTAGCAATAATTTTTTTTGTCTTAGGATGATCAGGATGATTTCCTGAGGTAAATAATTCGGTGGCTATTGGCCCTGGTCCGATCGCATTCACAGTAATACCAAAAGATGCCATTTCAAGTGCCCAGGTACGCGTCATCCCCAGTAACCCAGCCTTGCTAGCAGCATAAGCCGTGCGTTCTTCCTTACCTAGTGCTGCCCTACTAGCAATATTAATAATGCGCCCAAATTTGGCAGAACGCATCCCCGGCATAAGACTTTGCGCCAATAACATCGGTGCCCTGAGGTTTAAATTCATGACGGCATCAAAGTCATCGAGACTTACCGCCTCCAGAGCGCCAGGACGAATAATTCCCGCATTATTTACCAATCGCAATATGCTGGTAGTTCTGAGTAGCTCTTCGATGAGCCCCTGAGTCGCTTGAGCATCAGTTAAATCGATCGGATGAAATATTTCGCCAGCCAACATGGTTTTTGGAGGTACTTGATCTAAATTAATAACGTGATAGCCATCCTCAATTACTCTTCGTGCAATAGCTCTGCCTATGCCACCAGTTCCACCCGAGATGAGGATATTTTTAGTCTTGCTCATTGAATATAGAATAAGTCATATTTAAAAATAATTTGCTGAGACTAAAAGCATATAGCAGACTACGCTAAATTGATATTCGGTAGATACCACTAGAATGAATTGAATCTAAAATACGCTTCAATTTCAACAGATTACACCTTAATTAGCGCAAATTTACCACCTGCAAGCTAAAAACAATATACTTTCACTACCTTAGAAGATAAGGTATCTTCCGCAGCATAATGATGGGGCGACATCCTTGAAATTCATTTACTTCAGTATCACCGCAATTCTAATCAGTACATCTTCTATGGCACAACTGCAAGTAATTATTTCTGGTGGATTTAGTGCGCCCTACCAGCAAATGCTGCCCCAATTTGAAAAAAATACGGGCATCTCAGTAAAAACATTATCCGGAGCATCTCAAGGCACGGGACCTAAAACAATTAAGGCGCAATTAGAGGCAGGCGCCTCTGTTGATGTAGTGATCCTCTCCCGCGAAGGACTAGCAGAATTAGTTTCGTTGGGGAGAATTATGCCCGGCACAGCTGTTGACTTGGCGATTGCACCCTTGGGCGCAGCGATTCCCTTGGGATCTTCTAGGCCTGATATCACTACTGTAGCTACTTTCACAGAAGCCTTATTAAAGGCTAACTCGATTGTTGTCCCTGGTAGTACGAGCGGTATTTACCTCACCTCAGAACTTTTTCCAAAGTTGGGAGTTGCTAAAAAAATCTCGGTAAAAATAACCGAACGCGGTAGCCAAGCAACCTCACTATTAGCAGCAAAAGAAGCAGCAATGGCTATTCAACCAAGTAGTGAACTTGTCAACGTCGCAGGTATCGATTTTATTGGGCGCCTGCCAAATGAAATTCAGCTTTTACAGATATTTGCAATTGCTATTACGAAAGACTCTTCGCAGGTTGAGTCCGCTAAAAAATTAATTCAATTTTTGACTTCTCCTGCGGCAGCTGTTCCTATTCAAAATAGCGGTATGGATTTAATTAAACGGTAATGATGAATTGAATAAAAAGGAATATACATGATTGTTGAAGAGCGAATCTACACACTACATCACGGCAAAGTTGCCGAGTACCTAAAGCTCTATGAAGAAGAAGGTCGTGCAATTCAGTTAAAAATTCTAGGGTGTAATGTTGGCTATTACACTGTAGATACTGGACCACAAAATACCGTGATTCACTTGTGGGCTTACTTAGATGCTGCAGAGCGAGAAAAAAGACGCAGTGTTTTAACCACCGACCCCCATTGGCAAGCCTATCTACCTAAAATTCGCCCCCTGATGTTAGTTCAAGAAACGCGTATCTTAAAACCGGCGCCCTTTTTTGCAAATTGGCTTCAACAACAGTTAGAAACTGCAAAATGAATTACGAATTACGACTTTATCTTGACCAGCTAACTGCAAAGTCAGCTCCAATTGAGTTGAAAGAAACCTATGCTCGGGCTATCTATATAGCTGAGGGTAGTTTAGCCATTAAAAATGGTGTCGCTACGATACTCACCCTCTCTCAAAATAGCGCCATATCTATTCCTGAATTATTTACCTTAAGTGGCGGAAGCGTTGATGCAACCCTATTGCGCTGGGAGCTGGTTGATGAAGCCGATAGAACTAATGAAATTCAATCTAAACAAAGTATCTTACTTTTAGCGGCCAAAATAGCGTTAGGCGATTTATCTCAATATATTATTCGCTGTGATAGAGTTGATTTTCCGCCCTATGGAGAGGCGCTGACCCACAAACATGAGGGTGGCGGTATTCGTTGTTTACTGTTTGGCTCTATACAAATTCATACGATGGGTAGTATCCATGCATATCAACCCCAGGGTGCCTGGTTTGAGGCTGGGCCTGACCTAGTTTATGCCGAAACCGATAAAGTATTAGCGTCAGCATTTGCAAGAGTCATGATTTTGCCCAAAGCACTTATTGGCGGAAAATCATCGATTGAATATGTTAATGCAGACGATATTAATAAACCCAAGACTCAGCGTTATCAAATTTTTATCGATGAGTTAATAAAAAAATAATCTATTAAAGGAAATCAATATGCGTCAAATAATTCTTGCCTTAATTTTTGCCTTCCTGCTAGTGGGATGCGCGACCAACTTTAGTAAAGAAGGCGGCATGGATGATGACTTCAGAAATCAGATCCCGAACGCGGGTAGTAGTTCTCTTAGCTCGTATTAAGCTGAGGTATTCGCAAAGTCTTGATAGGTCTGTGGCCCGAAGAACTCTTGCCATCTTGGCGGCAAAGATACTCCCCTAAGCGAACTCTCTTTTGCGGCATTTAGTGCAAGCTGTAGTGCAATCCTTGCTTTAGGAGGAGATAAGGCTCCCGCAGCCATACACCCTTCAGGATCTTTGTCGGGAACATTGGGCCGTACATTCCCCGCCCCAGTTCTGGTGGCACGAACCACAGCAATGCCCGCTGCAATTGCTTGATCGACCGACTCTTGCCATGCACTATTAAATCCACCCTGACCTGTTCCTGCAATGACTAAACCGCTTACCCCTGCGTTGATAGACTGCTGAATAAGTTCGGTGCGAGCGCCTGCATGACTCGTAAAAATCTCCACCCAAGGCCAAGCATCAGCTTGAGGAATTGGTAAGTCTTCTAGTAAAGCGGCTTGCACTGCTTTTACAAGAGATAGCCATGAGGGATTAATTAAGGATACGGAACTAGAAGGTGAATCCATTAATGGCGCACTTATATTACTGCTATGACGCTTTGCTAAATCGCGCGCCATGCAGACTTTGCCTGCAAAAACTGCAAATATGCCCCCTGGACAATTATCAATAGCAGTGCTTGCCCATTGAATCGAATTGAGCAGATTTTTAGGGCCATCTGCACCAATCGCATTCGCTGGCAACATCGCCCCAGTTAGTACCACTCGCTTTCCTAGCTTCTCAGCATACTTGCCACACGTGGCTTGTAAAAATAAACCCGTCTCTTCGATAGTATCGGTGCCATGAGTAATGACGATCCCGATTAGTGCGGAACTTGCAAGGGCATTTTTGACCTGCTGCCCTAGCTCCGTTAGCAAAGGTTCGCTTAAATTACTGCTGTTGATATTTGCTACCTGCCTAGAAATAATATTGAGGCCATCAGGCAGCATTTGCTCAATCTTCGTTAATAGCTCGTCAACTCCAACTTGCCCCGCTTTATAGGCCAATGGATTTAGTTCGGGACTTGGCGCTAACCCTGCAATCGTTCCCCCCATACCTAAAACTAAAATATGCGGAGATAGCTCGTCATTAACAGAAGATGAATTCATATGTCATTATAAAAATAAATCTTGTTCATAAAAAAACCCCCTTAGTTGGATGCAATGTCCAACAAAGGGGGTCAGTTTAAGCGGATACTTTTTTTAATTTATTACTAACCACCTTAAGGGGCTACTACACGCCAAACATTATTTACTCCGTCTCCGGTTTTATCTCCAGGATTTTTATCTTTAGCGAAGAAATATAAAGGCTTCCCTTTATAGGCAAGTTGCTTCTGCCCATCATTACGAGTAATAACTGAAAAATCTCCTGAAACTTTAATGCCAGACTCGACATACACAGGTGGCCAGTTATCAGCACAAGTAGCTATACATTCAGATTTACCAGAACCTACCTGATCTTTATCAAAAGTATAGACAGTTTTGCCATAACTACTAGTCAAGATGCCATTATTGATTTTAATAAAATTGGCAGACGGCGTTTTAACATCCGGCATTCCTGAGCAAGCAGCTAAAAGAAAACTTGTAACTACAGCAGCCAACATCTTAAATTGATAATTCATTTTTAATCCTTAATTGAAAAAGCTGGAGATTAGGTACCTGGGCCAACCAAGATAACTTCGATACGGCGATTTTGAGCGCGGCCATCAGCGCTATCATTTGCTGCAACTGGGCTAGATTCACCCATACCTTGCGCAGAAATTAGACTGGGACTCACGCCTTTTTTAATAAGGTAATCAACTACATTGTCGGCACGCCTAGAAGAGAGGTCAAGATTAGTTTCTATACCTTCTTTTTTGAGTCCGGCTCCAATTGGTACATTATCAGTGTATCCCCGTACTACAACTTTGGTATTTTTAAAGCCTGATAAGGTTGGTGCCATCTTAGCCAACATTGTATCGGCCTTACTATTCAACTTAAATCCGCCCTCTGGAAAGAGAATTTTATCTTTAATGGTAATCCGTAATTCACCTTGTAGCTTACGAATTTCTACCTCATCACCTTGATATGCTTGTTGCAATTGACTATAGGCACCATCAAGCTGGTTATAGCTTTGTTGAGTTACACATCCAGCTACCAAACCAAAGGTAGCTAGGCAGATTAAAAATAAGTACTTGCGCAGTAAATTCATTCCATTCTTTCTTTGTTGATTTCTTAAATAAAAATTAAATTGATTCTTATAATCTTCTCTTTGAGTATAGCAAATACATATTCAATTTAAAGCATCATGAAGTGATGAAAGAAGCTACGGCAGCAGAAACACCTTAAATGATCTTCACTACCAAATCAGGTAATTTATCAATCGAGCAACGAATCACGTCACCCTTGACTACTGGACCAACATTCTCCGGAGTGCCAGAATAAATAATATCCCCGGGAAATAACTCATTTGCTTCAGAAAGCTTAGCAATTTGCTCGGCAACTGACCAAATCATTTGACTTAAATCTGCTTTTTGCTTCACAACGCCATTCACCGAAAGTTCAATATTCCCTTTGGTGAAGTGACCTATTTTGCCGACAGTAAAGATTGGGCCAATTGGTGCGGAATAATCAAACGATTTGCCAATTTCCCAAGGCTTCTTTTGATCGCCCATAAAGCGCTGTAAATCTCTGCGCGTCATATCCAGTCCAAGCGCATAGCCAAATACATGCTCCAAAGCCTTATCAACCGGAATACTCTTGCCACCTTTATTTAAAGCTGCAACCAACTCAACTTCGTAGTGGTAATTTTTTGTCAGTGTTGGGTAGGGGTGATTTCCAACTTGATTAGGCGCCACAAATTGAATCGCATCTGTGGGTTTTTGAAAGAAGAATGGCGGTTCACGGGTTGGATCCGAGCCCATTTCTCTTGCATGGGCGGCATAGTTTCTGCCAATACAATAAATTCTACGCACCGGGAATTGTTGGCTACTGCCAGCAATAGGAATATATATCTGGTCAACATTAAAAGGCGTTTTTGCAACTTTATCTTGGGCCTGGGTAACCCCAGATGAGCCAAGAACCGCTGTACCAACACCCAGTTTTAATGCATTGCGACGTGTGATCATTTTTTCTTGCGCCATGAGCTCTCTCCCCTTATGCTACTGTAACTGATTTAGTCATCTACCGCAATTTTACAGATCTAGCTTGGCAATACATTAATAGCTTCCAAAAAACTTTATGGGATTACTTCCAAAACCCTTTCGTGCTTTAGTAATTGGCTCATCTGGCACAATCGGTTCTGCCTTTGTAAAGCTACTTGAAAAGAATCCTTCATGCTCTTTAGTCATCGGCATCAGTCGGCACTCCGATCACCCGATTGACTACAGCCTTCCAGAGACCATTGAATCGTCCGCTAAAAGTCTTACTGCAATAGGACCCTTTCAGCTCATTATTAATACAATTGGCTTATTGCATACAGAAAAATACATGCCTGAAAAGAAATTGGCAGACTTAAATCATGCTCAATTAAGTGAGTTGATGAACGTCAATGCTATTGGCCCTGCTTTAACCATCAAATGCTTTACTAATCTGCTAGATTCTCATAATAGCGTGATGGTATTCCTCTCAGCTAAAGTGGGTAGCATTGAAGATAATCGTCTTGGTGGATGGTATAGCTATCGCGCCTCTAAAGCAGCATTAAATATGTTTATCAAGACTGCGGCCATTGAATTAAGAAGAACAAAACCTAATGTTGCATTAATCGCCATACATCCTGGCACTGTTAATTCCAATCTATCGAAACCATTTCGTGGCCAAGAAATTGGCAGGAATGCAGATGATACCGCCAAGGATATATTTCATATCCTAGAAAATGCTACTAAAGAAGACTCTGGCAGCTTTCTTTCTTATTCAGGAGAAAGGCTGCCTTGGTAAATAACAAAGCAAGATGGATATTCAAGACTGCTAAATCTTTTTTTACTACTGTGCTTTATTGGCTTTAAAGGCAACCGCTGCGCCTGGTGCAAGGATAATATAGGCACGCTTCCATGGTGCAGTGCCGATTAATTTCCAAGAATGCCCAGTGCCAGTTGAATCTTCGGCCAACAAGATATCACCTGGATTGATAGTGAAGTGCTCATTATTGCGCGTGACAAAATCTAAAGTGCCGGTTAAGGTAATGACAATCTGCCTTACAGGGTCATTATGCCAATCATATTTACCCCCCTCGCTTGTTTCTTGAAATGAAATCGTTTGA
>CANKKB010000004.1 GCA_947482555.1 Burkholderiaceae bacterium
TATTTACCCCCCTCGCTTGTTTCTTGAAATGAAATCGTTTGAGCTGTAAATGCTGATGAAAGTACATCACCGCGATTATTTTTTAAATTCAAATCAATCACGCCCTCTTCAAAATACGAGTTATTGTCTTCACCTGTCCATAAACGGATACATCGAATCACTTTAACTCCTCCCAATATGAATTTTCAACCGATACCTTCATCTACACTTTCAGCAGCAATGAAACTTAAAAATAAAGTTCTCGCATTGCTGCAATTAGTACCGGGCTTATTTAATTAAACTCGTAGGAATATTGGCAACATATCCATTTAATGCAATCGGACCCGGTAAATAGGTTCCTAAAAGGTTGTTTTGGTAAACAGTATTAGCATATTGGGTAGTGGCTCCAGGAAAGACTGCTTGCACCCATGATGGCGTAGTTGTAAATCCAGCGGTCTTGAGGGGTCCTATGATGGTTCTAGTCATATTGACCAAAGCACAGGAAACAGGGCCCCCTGAGATTATTTGACCAAAACCAGCCAAATAATATCCACCGTTGCCATTAGTAGTAATACCTTCAAAATGGGTCAGGGCAGAAGCTTGGTTATTGTAGGTATACGAGGTCGTATTCGTGATATCCCCTGAGCTTGAATCGTAATCAAGGATATAGGCCTGCTCTTTGGTAGATATATCGGTATAGCCACCCACAATGGTGTAACTGGTACCACCATTGTGCCAAACCCCATAAGCCGTCACGGCATTGTTGGCATCAGTCACCACTTTAAGATCCGTAAATTGGCCAGTACTAATTTGGTAAATAAAAGCCCGCAATTTACCCAGCGGCGTTTCATACCCGCCAACCACTAAATCATTCATAACGCTATGTGGAATGGTTTGACGCGCGCCCGGGTAACTCAGCGTCACAAATCCAGAAGTAGGATTATTCGTAACTGGTCCAGTATAAATATAGCCCTGTTGATTAGCATTTTGAGTAGTGGTATAGCTACCAACTAAGTTCACTGCACCATTTGCAAGATTGGCAGCACTATAGGAATTAGTAGTGCTAATAGTAGATCCAGCAGAAGATGGGAAGGGCATCGTATAGTATGTGCCACCTCCAGTAAGCGGACCTTTATAGAGCTGGGCTATATATGTTGTTCCTATAATAGTTGCTCCAGTAATGTAAACATCAGTTGAATTATCAACACCACGAATACCAGTCAGGCTCATATAATTTGCTGAAGTGGCTATGGGGTTATTCAAAGTCGTATAAGTAATAGCAGTTGAAGGACTACTAGTACTGTCGCCACCACAGGCTACCAATGCACTGGCGATAACAATGGCAGTTAAAAAATACATACGTTGAATTGCTGATTTCACAAAAAACTCCATTTCTTATATTGGCTACACGCTATTAATAAGTAATCTTGATAATATTACCTTTGTTAGGCCTGAGCAATAAGATAACTAAGATGTCGAGCCCACTATGCCCTTATTTTGGGCAATTTGGGAGTTCACCGGCCTTACGGAAACCAAATATGGGCATCGTATTGGGCAACGCGGTACTTGTACGCTCTATATGAATAGCGCACCTACTCGTTACTGTGACTCTACCTAAAAATCAAGCCATATCGAGAGCATTAAATTACGTGATTTAGAATATAGCCCACTTCATCCCTTTGAATGACAAGGAAAACATGCGGGAGATTAATGCTTTTATTAACTCACTTCAATTGCAATCCCATCCTGAAGGTGGCTTTTATCGTGAAATGTATCGCTCACCAACAATCGTGCAAGCCATCAATTCGCCTAATGATAAGTCTGCCTATACAAGTATTTATTACCTACTTTCAGGGCGGGACTTTTCATCCTGGCATCGCATTAAATCTGATGAAACCTGGTTCTTTCATTATGGCTGTGATGTACTGATTTACTTTTTTGATGCTGAAAATATGTTACAGAGAATTCAATTGGGTCTAATTGGCAAGAAATTTCAAGCTACTATTCCAGCAAATACCTGGTTTGCTGCCAAGCCGCTAGATGAGGCCTCCTTCTGTCTTGTTAGTTGTGTAGTAGCACCTGGCTTTGAATTCAGTGATTTTGAAATGGGTAAACGCCAAGAATTGCTTGTTCAGTATGGTCAAACCCAAATGAATAAAGATGTGATTACAGCGCTCACACGTAATTAAATAATCGCTACCAAGCGCTTGCCTAAGTCTTTTGGCTTCAAAGACTACATTGACTATTTACTATGATACTTAAATGTAATTATTTACAAGTACCGACTTCAACAGCCTTATGTTGAGAGGCTTTTTTAGCCATCACTTCAAAACGGTTGCGAATATTATTTTTAATAAAATAAGAAATTACAAATGATGGAATAACTGAATCGAGCTCAACTACGCTATCGTACCTAAAGACTGTTTTATCTTTATCAGTTAATAGCTTCCAAGTGCCTTTATAAAATTTAGCATCACCACTAATTTGTTCAAAACTTAGAAGTTGATATGGAACCTCAGTGTATTCAACTACGGACTTCAATTGAACATGAAAAAATAGAATTTCCTCTTCAATTATCCTACGTACCCGAACTTTATTACCAAGCCGTGAGACGATTTTTGCATCAATGATGCCGGGAATATTTTTTGATGCTTCATAGTCAGTAATAAACGAATAAGCACTACAAATATTTATTGGTACGGCATAAATTGCATTAATTTGCAAGCGCTCACCTAGGGGGGATATCGTAACCTGCACATCATATAGATTGGCATTTTCTTGGGAATAACCTGGGGAGATAAAAACTGCCGTCACTAAGAAGGCAAATAATTTCATTAATATGCTCGTTTTCAAATCAGCTCAGGTATCAAGCACTTCGACGCCCTTCCAAAAAGCAATATAACCCGCAATATTACCTGCCGCAGTCTTGGGCTCGGGATAATACCAGGCTGCATCTTTATTAATCTTGTCATTAACCTCTACATCATAATAATTGGCCGTTCCTTTCCAAGAACAGATTGTATTTTTTTCAGACTTTTTAAAATACGCTGTATTTAAGGCTAACGGCGGAAAGTAATGATTCCCTTCAACTTCAATAGTTTGATTTGAGTCTGCCAAAACTACATTATTCCAAATTGCTTTCATCTTTTATTTCTCCTTTGGTTACAGAATAAATCAAATTCTAGTGTAATGTTGATTTAAGTCTGACATAATTTCAGGGGCTACTTAAATTTTAAAAAATGATATTTCGATATTTTTATATGACGTTAGTTCATCGCTTTAAATGAGGCTTTTATGATTATTCTTATTCTAGGATTGGTACTATTTTTAGGCATTCATTCGATCAGGATTTTTGCAGACCCCTGGCGCACTATGCAAACTGAAAAAATGGGTGAGCAAAAATGGAAAGGCATTTGTTCGCTGATTGCCCTTTTTGGATTCATATTGATTATTTATGGCTATGGACAATCTAGTCCGAGTTTCACGATTTGGTCGCCACCACTTTGGACGTGGCATATTACGGCGGTACTGACCCTAATCGCTTTTATCCTGCTAGCAGCTGCCCATGTCCCTAAAAATGGGATTAAAGCAAAAGTAAAAGACCCCATGGTTTTAGGCGTCAAGACCTGGGCTTTAGCCCACTTAATTTCCAATGGCTCCCTTGTAGGAATCATTCTATTTGGTAGTTTCCTGATTTGGGCGATCCTCGATTTTAAATCCTGTAGGCGCAGGAGGAGTAATTCTTTGAATGCCCCAACTGAAACATCTTTAACGATGACGATCGCTACTTATGCTATTGGTATTGCAGTTTGGTTTATCTTTGCCATCTATCTACATCAATCCTTATTTGGAATTAGCCCCTTTGGCTATTTTGCGTACTAAACGATGACTTAAGTTGGGATTTAAAAAAATAGTAATGGCTGATATAAAAAAATCCCTTCTCGCAATGGCCGCGCTAAGCGTTTTTTCAGGAACTGCATCTGCCCAGTCAAGTATTACTATTTATGGCGTCGTAGATATTGGGTACTTTAATGAGAAATCAAGAGGAGCGGGTAGTAATGCTAATTCCCAGGCCAATGCTAGTGCGATTGTTTACTCTGCGCAGCAAATTAGTCGTTTAGGATTTAAGGGGACAGAAGACTTAGGGGGTGGCCTAGTTGCCTTTTTTGCTGCTGAAACCGACTTACAGCCAGCCAATTCTTCCTTATCTACCTGGCAGACTAGACAAGCATTTGCCGGTTTAGGTAAGTCTGGCATCGGTCAGTTTGCCTTTGGCACCCAATACACCCCAATTTTTAATCAACTATCAGCAACTGATGTCGGCAACACTAATAATATGCCTGGGTCAGCAGTCTTCCCGGTCTACTCTATCTATTCTTCAAGCTTAACTTCCAGTAATACTTATTACTCAGGCAATGTAGGGGTAGGAGATGTTTCAGATGCATTCACAGTGCGCGCCCAATCTGCCTTATCCGTTCAGTCTGCTAACTTTGCAGGCTTTAAAGTCGCGGGTTTATATACCCTTAGAAATGACACTATTAAAGGTAATTCAAAGAACGCGCCAGTGCCGATAAGCAATAATTACAGTGGCTGGGGTTTATCGACGGACTACACTTGGAAAAATTTATATATTGGCATCGCTTATCAAGCACTTAAATCCTCTAATTTAGGTTATGGCTGCGATGTGCCTGGTGAATGCGCCTCTACTGTGTATACTCCGCAGGCCAAAGGTTGGGCTGCAACCAGCGGCGGAGTGAATACGCAAGACAATCAATTTTATGGCGGCTTAACTTATAATTTCGATAAGTTTAAGTTGTACTTGCAATATATCAATCGAAAAGCCACAAATATTCTGGATACTCAATATTACTCGAGTCGCTCAGCCCAACAAATTGGCGTGCGCAGTTTTCTTACGGCTGCTATAGAGGGATGGGCAAACATTGGTTCTGGTAAATATACTAATTACGCCAAAACCTACGGTGCCGCCACTTTTACAGCGTGGCAACTGGGATTAAATTATTACCTGAGTAAGCGCACAAATTTATACACAATCTATGGATCTGAAACCGAAGCCACTTCAGCAAATGCCTTTGCAGCCGGTGTGCGGATGACTTTTTAATTGATTAGATAGCTGAATTAAAAAGAGCAATAGAAATACTTTCGAATAGTCATTTGCTATTCTGTAATTTAAATATTAGCCGCCTTGACAAGCTAGCGGCATATCCCACAAGGTGCGGGCACTTCCATAATTACAATTAGGCCCAACTGGCGAAGAAGTGCTGGCAAGACATCCGCTTAATGCCAAGCTTATCCAGATTCCTAACGATATCTTTAATAATTCTTTCATACCAAATTTCTGATGTAATTATTTAAGGGTTAAGTTTATTCAGTTGCTCATCCTCAATGAGAGCCCACGTACTATCGCCCAATTTTTTTACCGCCATAGAATATGTCCAGTTTTCAGGGATGCCACAACTCCACTCTGATGGACCACTTTGAATCAGAATATTTTCTGAATTACGTTTATCAAAATAAAGGTGGTAAATTTTTCCATGAATTGGATTAAAACTAAATTTTGCACGATGAACTAATTCTGTCGCATCAAGTCTTGCTTGCAAAGCCCTCGCCTGCTTCATTAAAATCTCAGCCTGCTCCATAATTCGCTCATACTCTTGCTTGGCATTTTGACGAGCGACATTAACAGCTTTATCTTTTTCTTCGACGATTTTGATTGGGGCAAAGGCTGGGGAACCAACCTCCATTGGGTATTCAATACCGGCATGTCTAGCGGGATCAGTGTCTTCTATTCGCATAGGAAGTCATTTTAATCAAAAATAGACTTATCTGCTTGAGTCTTAATTAAGCCAGTTAAATTTTAAAATTTACCAACCAAAGTGCGCTAGGCCCCAATAGTCTAGATATTAGCGATCTATTTTTAGCAAAAAAATTATAAGCAACTTTAAGTGCGGGCTGTAACAATTTTCTTGAGAAAAGCCATGCTAAGAAAGGTAGCCGCGCCCGACGATAGGCCTCTGGAAAAACAGAAATGCCATTAATGAGCGTTCCATCCGCAAATTGACCATACATGGCAGCCAAAGCCTGTTCGCATGTAATGCCAATTTTTTGAGGATCATAATGAGCAGAGTTAATATCAACAAAATTTAAAAGTCCAGCTCCATTACGCTTGGATAAAAATAAAATCTCTGCTTGGCACAAAGGGCATGCCCCATCAAAAAAAAGAGTTAAGGTTTGTAGATTAGGGGCCATTTTATTTGCTATAAAAAAATTACTTTACCTATTTTATACAAAGACCCGCCTACAATAGACCAAGTAGCGCCTATTTTGGTGCATTTGAAGAGGGCTTATTAGGGCCGCTTTTGAAACAATTGTTCAAACAGTTAATTACCTTTGCTTTGCCCGAAGCAGCCTCAGTTTCGTGGTTGGAGCGTTTTAGGTCTGTTTAGGTGTAGCGTTAGCCTTACTAGCAATGATTGGCCTTGGTTTTTTGTTCGCCAGTTATGGCAATACATCTTCATGGATTGTTGCCTCGATGGGCGCTAGTGCATTTTTACTTTTTATCCTCCCCTCAAGCCCAATGGCACAAACCTGGGCGGTTATTGGAGGTAGTTGTGTAATAGTTTGCCTAATGTCATTTGGCAGGTAATGAGCATGCCGGTGAAGGTTATTAGTGAAGATCGTAATATGCTTGACTTAGCTGAAATATTTTGTGGTGATGGTCACCATCACATTCCCGTAATTAATGCTAATCAGCAGTTAGTTGGAATGATTACCCAATCTGACTTTGTACAAGCTGTCGATCAGTCCGTTATTTTTAATGAAATGGACTAAGATTATTGGTCATACTCAGTGCTATTTTCTCGTATATATTTCTGCCGATGCCACTGCAGCTACATTATCTCTGCCGCCTACAATCAAGACATCGCCATTTAATAAACGTGTTGCATTATGACGCCAGCGCGGTATAGTCATTGATCCTGTCGCAGCGAATTTGCCTGTTACTGGATCATATAGTTCGGCTGAGGAAAGTGCATCTACTCCATCATAGGCTCCACCGGCTATCAGCACTTTGCCATCAACCAGAAGTGTGCCAGTTTGGCGCCCTGTTGCATTGATCATCGAGCCCGTAAATGAGAAGGTACCCGTTTGGACGTTATATAGGCTCGCAGATGCTAGAGTAGTTGAGCTATCGCCGTAACCGCCTGCTATCAGCACTTTACCATCCAATAAAAGATTAGCGGTTGGAAAGCGTCGCGGTGTTCCCATTGAACCAGTAACACTAAAGACGCCAGTACTAGGATCATAAATTTCTGGTGCATCTAAATAGGCGCCGTTATAACCACCCGCTATTAATACCTTGCCGTTACTCAGTAGCGTTGCAGTATGGTTGCGACGTGCAGTAGATAAGGATCCAGTTGGTGAGAAGGTTCCGGTTGTGGGATCATAGAGTTCAGCGCTAGCAAGTGGAAAAGAATTGTCATTAATGCTATACCCACCAACCACTAGCACCTTACCATTATTAAGTAAGGTTGCTGAGGGGTTAACACGCGCAGTGCTCATATTACTTGTAAGTGTCCACGTACCGGTTGTAGGATTGTAGAGTTCCACCGCGGCAATAGCAGTCGCAGTATTATCTTCGCCTCCAGCCACAAAAACTCTGCCATCTAAAAGTCGCGCAGAGGCTGCAGCATCGCGAGGGAACGACATAGATCCAGTTGCGCTAAATGTCCTTGTTGTTGGATCGTAGAGGTCAGCTGAAGCAACTGCGATTGCCGCGGATCCTATACCCCCTGCTACTAGTACCCGTCCATCAAGCAATAAATCCGCCGTTGGCATGGAGCGGGGCGAAGTCATCATACCGACCGCAGAGAATGATCCCGTGGCGCTCGAAGAATTAGTTTCTCCACTGTTACCACAAGCAACCACAATGGCACCAGCGCAGATAAATAAAACTAAATAGATAAAATTTTTCATATATAAATTTCTAATTAGTCTAAGTATAATTACAATTACCTGAAAATAATTAATTTATTGAGGGTAATTTTTGTTAGTAACCAAAACAAGAAAAAGGAAGAACTGATGTCTAGGGATAAGTTAGGTTTATTTGCTTTTGGCTTAACATTGCTTGGGTTTATTATTCTTGTGCGAACTAACTCCTATATATTATTTTCTATCGGAATAGTAAGCGTGGCTTTTTTGGTTTTTACAAAAAATAAGTATATTAAATAGAAAAAATACTAACCCTGAAATTTAAATTCTAAATAAAGAATTAATTTTTACTAAATAAGTGGATTAATATCGTGCTCCCCAATATCGCCTTAGAGCGTCTTAATGGCAACTCTGAAAACACTCACGACTATGCTGGAAAAGTTCTGCTTATTGTTAACGTAGCAAGTGAGTGTGGCTTCACCCCTCAATATCATGAACTGCAGGCGCTTTATGATGAATTTCATAATCAAGGCCTTGAGATACTGGGCTTTCCCTGCAATCAATTTGGTGGGCAAGAGCCCGGAAATGCTGAGCAAATTCAGGTATTTTGTAATACAAAATTTGGCGTCACTTTTCCAGTGTTTAAAAAGACTGATGTCAATGGACTTCATACCCATCCCTTATTTGAATATCTCAAATCTGCAGCGCCTGGCTTACTTGGCACTGAGGCCATTAAGTGGAATTTCACCAAGTTTTTGATTGATCGCAATGGTTTGCCCGTCAAACGATATGCCTCAACTACATCTCCTAAAAATATTAGTGAAGATATCAAAAAACTGCTTTGAAAATATCAGACTAAATTGATATCAGAGTAATTATTACTTAGAAGTAACATGGGAAAAGCCATGCCAGTGCTTAGCATTAACTGGTACAAAATCAATGTATTGCGTTTTTATTTCGCCCCCAGGTGGGACAAAATTCGGCGATAAAACACCAACGGGTCCTAAGGATCTTATAAATTGATAGGTAGCACGAAAATCTGACTCGGAAATCATTTGCAGCGTAAACCAAGGCATGGGCGGTCTAGCCTCTAAATGCTTCGAAAAATTAACCCATTGATCTTCGGTTAAATTCTGTATCAATAAGCGCAAATTTGCAGGATAAGAAACTCCCCAATCTCCTTTATGGCCAATTGAGTTTCCCGTGATCCTCATCTGCATTTGCATGAGTTCCAGATATAAGCAAAAGAACAGTAGCAAACCAAGGCAAGGTGATACTTTTAAAATTTAGTTTGATCATTGGCCTACCGCGAATAAAATGAGCTACTCACCAACGCTAATTTGCCCCTAATGAACATTTTTTATTCATTTGGGCACAAATTTTTAGAATTGCATTTGCTGCAGTTGAGGTACTTGATGCATCTCCATCCGCAGGAGCACTCGCAGAAATCATGATTTCAGAAGATTGATCGCTTAATGGAACAACTTTTAAAGCAACATTTTTATTATTTTCTGATACTTTAAGTGTTAAATTTTTAGCATCTTGAGAGACTATAGTAATTGCTTGGTTTTGTTTAACAATATTAATTGCTGTTGCATAAACATTGCTTGCTGGGGCATTTAAAACAACCGTGGCCATTTGAGCTGTAGGTTTTCCATTTTGATCATCTTGAGTGAGCTGATTGATCCGACCTGCTATATGCTTAGCAGCAAAAACCCATTGGGCTGATACTGGTTCGCTAACTAAAAATAATGAGCCAAGCAATAGCCCCACTGTTGCAATTCGTAACCCTGAATCTTTGATAGCCATAGTTCCCCCTAATTAGCGTTCTATTATGGCATCTACTTGATGACATTCTCAAGAATAAGCGTTAAATATCAATCCCAATTTAGTTAATTTTCCATTAATGGCAAATATTTTTCTTGAGGCTCTGGTAGAATTTTCTAATTAACAAGAATTTTCTTCTATATACCTACTATGAATTCAATTACCCTAGAACTTGCTAACTTAATATCGGATAAAGCTTTAGAAAAAGCGCAGTCAATGGGTTTTCAGCCTCAAACTATAGCCATTCTCGATATTGGCGGACACATTAAAGTTATTAAACGCTCTGATGGCGCCAGCATATTGCGTCCTGAAATAGCTGTTGGCAAAGCCTGGGGAGTTTTAGGAATGGGATTCGGTGGTCGTGACCTAGCTAGGCGTGCAGAAGCAGCTCCCGCTTTTTTTAATTCATTGATGGCAATGTCAAATGGTCGCATGGTGCCTGTAGCAGGTGGTGCATTAATCAGAAATTCCAATAAAGAAATTATTGGATCAATTGGAATTAGTGGAGATACCTCTGATAACGATGAAATCTGTGCCGTTGCCGGGGTAGAGGCGGCGGGATTAATTGCGGATACTGGCACGTAGTATTAGTAGCCAGCTACTACTCAACTTATACCCAATACCAACCACAGAGTTAGTGTTTTACTTTCTAGTGATCCCAATCGGACATGAACCTTGAAACACAAACTTTGCTATTAAAAAGTAATTAATTTTTTTGCTGAAAAATTTTCTCAGTTATCTGCAAATGGGTAACGATATAGCAAACATCGCTTTTGTATGCGAAAGCCAATATCTTAACTTCAAACCATCTTTTTTCTTCTTTGCTATGGCAGGGATATTTAATCTTAAAACTTTTGCTATTGTCATAAATAACATCGCGAATAGATTTTGCTACTTTATGCGCTTCTTCTGAATCTGGCCCTCTAGCCTTGTCACAAAGCTCAAGATAATTAATTCCCTCGCACCCTAGATTTCCATCTTTTAATTTTGGATAAACCATTGCGGCTGCCCGCCAAGCATTATTCACGAGAATAATAAAACCCCCTTTATCTAAGATTGCAGTCAAAGGCGAAACAAAGTTAATTGCAGCTTGTCCTAAACCCTCTATTTTTCTCAGCCTATAGGCTTCTAATTTTTTTATATCATCCCTGCTCTCAACTTCATTCTGTGGGTGCTCGATTTCCATGACGCTAGTTGCGAAAATAAAAGATGCGTCTAAGTTGAGCCAGCTAATTAAAGTTTTAAGTCTTGATGATTCAGGTAATGATTGTCCATTAATCCACTTTCTTGCAGATTCACGAGAAATTGAGTTTGACTGACTATTGCGAAAATTAAATTCAATCGCAAGCTTATTAGCTGTCGGTATTTCACCAAACCGATTTATTAACCCCGCTCTGAAGGCTAAAAGAAAACGTTCAATTACGAGTTGGTTAATTTTATTTTCTCCCTACATGAGGCTAATCATTTCCTCTCCTCTCATCATGTTCCTTTAATAGGACTAAATCAGGTTAATTAATAGGATTGATCTAATTTTTCTGATTTGCCAACTTGAAGGTGGTATTTAATGATTAATTAAGACTAATTTATTCAGATATGAAGTACTTCTACCAAACAAAGAGAAAGCTTGGGGTAGCTATCCCAATCACGCAAATAACATGGTAAAGGAATAAGATCACCACCATAAAAAACTGCCAGTGCAAGAATCTTGGGTTTGCTAACCCATATAAAGCTCAATGAATACACTAGTTGATATTTTTACAACAGACTGCATTGCGCTTAATTGTCCAGCTAGAACTAGAGCCGAATCTTTTAGCATTGCTGGGGATCTTTTTGAGAAAAAATTAGGGATACCATCAAGTTCCGTAGTCCATTTTTTAAATACCCGTGAAGATTTAAGTTCTACTGCCCTGGGTTTCGGAGTCGCCATTCCCCATGGGACTGTTTCTGGAATTGACATGCCTGTTGCATGTTTTATAAAGTTAGCTGAAGCGATAGACTTTTATGCCCCAGATGGGATTAAGATCTCCATCCTAATCTTTTTATTGTTACCAGAGAAGGCTGTTCAAGGACATATTCAAATTCTTTCGTCACTTGCACAACTGCTACTAGATAATGATCAACGCCAAAATTTATTATCAATACATGAGCCTGAGAAAATTTGTCAGCTACTTAACCTGGTGATAGACTTTAGTGAGATTCTGCAAACTCAAGACTTACAGAATAACTTTAAGCAATCTATTAAATCAAGCAATCAATATATTCTGAGCTATTTAGCTGAATGGGCAATTCTCGAAGTATCAAGAAAAAAAGATGGGGAAATAGTATCTTCTAGTAAGCGTTAGTTTGCCTAATTAAATAGAATACAAGCTCACTAGGACGCCATCCTGAGACCAAAAAATTCTAGTTGTGTAGCAAGCAAGTATCTATATGCTCCCATGAGTACGCTTTATATATTTTCCTTAACACCACAAGCAGCTAGCTCCTTTTAACACTGCACAAGATGCAACACAAACATCGCTTGCGGAGGCAGGGGACTATTCTGCGCTCGTTGCAATGCATATAATGGCCAATGAAATCTTGTAATGGACTATGGAAATTTTTTATTGGCAACCTGGTCCCGATGCCCCTATGCAGTTTCCAGGCAGCAAAATGTAAATGACTGATAGTGTTACTGGCCCCTACCGTAATTTTGCAACCTGCCAAGCATGGTCCAATACGAATTTAACGCCCTGCTTTAGTCCTTACCTAGAAACTTGCCCTGGAATTCCAGCTGCTACGACCAGTAATTGCATGTCATGTCATAACCTCGCAAGAATAGGTGGGCCGCCACTTTCAGGAATACCTAACGGTGGCTTAAACTATCCTCTAAATTATTTAACGCCGACAACAACTAGCAGCTCTCTTTGGAGCAACCCTATATACACAAAGTTAGACGGTATGTGGTCCATCAACCAAAATGCATTGCCCCCGGTAACAGTGCAGCAGTAAGATTTTAGAAAAAATATCGGTCCTAGAGTTGATGCTATTCGTTATTTACCCATCACAAAAGTAATTTGGGTTCGTGCACCCCATCCTCGGGGAGTACCAGGATATTGCAGAGTTTCAGGGTAACTGCTTACGTTGTAACGCGCACCAATTGAAAATTCAAAAGGTGTCTCCCCAATACGAATTACTTTTCCCACTGTGGCATTAATTGGGTTGTAGGTTCTGCGAACATCATAGTTATAGCTTGATTCGGTGTCTAAGGAGAAAACCCAAGCTCTCGGTGTTACATAAGATATAAAAGGCCAAAAAGAGAAAGTATTAGTTGTGGCAGTTCCTAGACTACTATTTGTTCCAGAGCCTACTGGCCCTCCTAGACTCCATGATTGGTAAGTAAATAGCCCAAAAGTCCAAGGTTTAGGCATTGTTACAAATACCGCTCGTAAGCCGCCGCCCCATTGGGCACTTCCATAATATCCACTTTGCCCTCCAGGAACTTGCAGGTAGGGGCCAATACCAAAAATAGTCTCTAGATCTGCTTTGGGTGTAAAAATCGTCTCAAATTGGGTTGGGCCAAGACCATAACTATTATTGCCATTGATATTTTGAAGTTTTGCGGCATTGATATATACGCGGGTAAGGGTTTTCCAATTTTCAGAAACATCAATTTTAATTTTCGGAGCAATTTGTAGGGTTTGATCTTTACCAGCATTGTTTAAGCCTAACCCGTGACTATGATTCCATTGAATATCAATTAACTGTAAATTTGATAGTGGATTAGTTAACTCATAAGCAATATTTACATCACTTTTAGCGCTATTTTCTGCCCGAGCATTTAGACTAGTTATAGCAATTATAAAAAATGAAATAAAGTAAGCGAGATAATACAAAGTGCAGAGTTTATTTTACTGTGGCGGCAAAAATATGCAAAGCTGATAAGAGGCTCAAAAGAATCAAAAGATGACTAGTAAAAATTGAATTTAGTGCGATTAAAAAACCACTCCATAGAGTGGTATTACATGAATTAAATAACTTATCTTGTAACTTAAAATACATAGCCAACACCCGCTAAGAATTGATAGGTATTGAGACTACTAAAATTAGGAACTATGGTTTTACTACCAGTAGCGCCAACGGCACTAGTTTGAACATAACTAGGAGCGCTATAGCCCATGTAGCTGCCTTCGGCAAATCCATATAAACCACTCATAATCATTTGTTTGTAGCCTAATCCAACCAGGTAACCGCCTTGATTGGAGGAAGGATTCTCGCCTGGTTTAGCTGGGGATGTAGTAGATAGCCCATTTAGCGTGTTGGTGAAAGATGTTGAACGGTTATATTGTGCAGTGACTTGACTGTAGCCTGCTTTAAGATAAACCAATTTATCTTTATCAATTGCATATGCTGGAGTGAGAAAGAGATTAAAGCGATTGGAGAGCTGTACGGTTTCACCATTACCGATTCTCGTTTCGCCAGCAACAAGCGAAGTATTACCCATAGCATTAGAAACAGTTTGAGAGATGTTAGAACTGGTTTGTGTTATTGCTGAATAATCAGCGCCCACACCGATCAACCATTTCTCACTAACTTGCCAGTAATAACCCGCTCCAAAGACTAAGGGAGCTCCACCAAAGTTTTGACTGGGGCCACTTCCTTTAGTGTCCGTGTTAAGGTTGGGTGTATCTATGCTAGCACCACTGAAAGTACCCAATTGATTGCCTTCATAGCCAGTAGAGACCTGTCCATAAAACCCAGCAAAGGCACTTTGAGCCTGAACATTTGAACTACTAAAGCCAATCATCAGCAAAGAAGTCAATAGACTAAGCGTGAATTTGCATTTCATAAGCCACCCCTGTTAGATTGAAAAATACTTCACTATGAGTATTTCCAATCTCAGGCGATGCACTAGATATATCTAGTCGAAGGAATAAACTGGTTATAGAAACTATATTCCTATATATGCGTGAAGGGCCTGCTGGTATACCCTTGGTTAAGCAATGAATCGAGTATCGTTTCTCCCACAAGCGTTACTTAAAGTAACGCTCAAAAGACAAAACCCCCAATATCGCTAGTAAGGGTTTATTTTACTGGTGGGCCCACCAGGACTTGCGCCTCAAAATAAAGGATTCTGCGTTGTGTCAGCATCCTAATTCCTTGAGCTATGTATCAATCTGGGATGGAAAGTAATCTGAAGATGAAGAGTAATACTTATCATGCCTGTTTTAAGAGCAAAAGAAATGAAAATAATCTACTAAGTTTCGCTTCAAGCAGATTTAGGATTTTTTTATTAAACTTGGTCTATTGTCCCTATCCGAAATCATGAACTAAGCCCCCTATGCCTAAAGAAGTTAATCTCAATGTTTTGGGACAGCCTCTCGTCCCCTGTTCATTTGATCCTTTAACTGGATTCTATCGAGATGGTTGCTGTAAAACCGATGAAAATGATCATGGTAGACATCTTGTCTGCGCGATTGTTACAAAGGCATTTTTGCAATTTAGTTTAGAAAAGGGTAATGATTTAATCACTCCCAGGCCCGAGTTTCAATTTCCGGGTCTAGTACCGGGAGATCAATGGTGTCTTTGTATTAGTCGGTGGGCTGAGGCACATGAAGCTGATTGTGCGCCTCAAGTTAAGTTAGAGAGTACCCATATTAGCGCCCTCGAAACTATCTCTCTTCAAACGCTAGAGCAATTTGCAGTTGCTTAGTGAAGGCGTTTTATACAGATCACTTTGTCTTGCCTTTGCCCGCTGGGCATCGATTTCCCATGGAAAAATATTCTCGTTTACGTGATCTAGTCGCAGCACTTCCAGAGGTGAAACTCCTTGAGGCTCCAAGCGCAACGGATACACAAATTCTATATGCCCATGATCCAGCTTATTTAATTAAGGTTCTTAAGGGTAATTTAAGTCCCGGAGAACAAAGAGAAATAGGTTTTCCTTGGAGCGAAAAAATGGTTGAGCGTTCACGCAGATCTGCCGGTGCTAGTGTTGCTGCTGCCAAAATAGCCTTTAACGAGGGAATCGCAGCTAATCTTGCTGGCGGTACACACCATGCCTATCGAGATCAAGGAAGTGGTTTCTGCGTATTTAATGATGCTGCAATTACGGCTAGAACGTTACAAAAAGAAATTAATCCTAAATTAAAAATTGCAGTGATTGACTTAGATGTACATCAAGGTAATGGCACAGCCTCTATTTTAAAAAATGATCCTTCGATTTTCACCTTATCTATTCATGGCAAAAATAACTTTCCCTTCACTAAGGAGCAAAGTGATCTAGATATTGATTTGCCTGACGGTTGCGATGACCAAAATTATCTGCATGCCCTTGAAGCCGCTCTTGAAGAGCTCAATACGCGCTTTTCAGTAGATTTCATTATTTATCTGGCTGGCGCAGATCCACACGAGCATGATCGACTAGGCAAATTAAAACTAAGTAAAAATGGAATGCAAAGAAGAGATGAAATGGTCTTTCAATATGCAAAGGAAGGCCAAATACCTTTGGCCCTCTCAATGGCAGGAGGGTATGGTAAAAATATTGAGACTACAGTTGAAATTCATTTTCAAACAGTTCAATCTGCCTTAAAATTTCAGCAACAATACTAGTTGATTTAGCGATCCTGTCTCAGGCTCATCTTCGGCTATTTGTCGTAATCATTAGCAAAGTGGTGGTTTTTGTCACGATGATGCGCTTCATCATTACGTACAGCAATTACAAAATCCCGTAGGGTTGCGCTGGACTTAAAAAGGTATCTGCAAAAAAACGCATGCCTTTAGTGAAAGCTAGTGCAACTCGATCAGAAAATTGAAGGGGTTTGTAGTGGTCAATCTGTTTCATAGAAAATACTTTAATTGATTTTTAGATTTTATGCCCCAATGATAATTGGCAGCCATCACCTGCATTTAAGCAAGGGGCTCAGTCCTACATGGAGTAAAGCAATTTCTATTATGTAACTTTCTAAATACTCTAGCTTGACTTGGTGGGATCAGTAGCGCTTGCTACTAGCGTTTTTTCGTCTTTGGGCTGGACTGGCATTACTTCCAAGCTTGGGGGTGCCATTTTGCTTCCATTCCATACCTGTCCACACCAGCATTCTCCTGCATCATTAATGATGCAAACACCTGAACCACAACACCGCTCATCTGACTTACTCATTTTTTACTCCCAATCATTCAATTACTTTTATTTAATATTTGCTATCTAATGGTTTTTTTTCAAATATAGGGCTCATTGCAGCCTATATTAAGTCCTTTTGAAAAATTTTGCTTACTGGTTTACAGCAAAGAATTTAATACCCATACTAGTTAATATCGTCCGTGCCATCGTAGAAACTAAGCAAATAGATTGGGCTACTTCTTGGGTACTTTTTTTCGACAAGCAGCGGAGCAATACTTAATTGACTCCCAATTCTTTTCCCAAGATTTTCTCCAGGTCATTTCTTTTTTACAGACTACGCAAAACTTGCTCGGTAGATAGCTCTTATTACCCTTAAAAGAAGTGTTCATTTAAGCTCTAAAGATCATTTAAATGATTAAGTACATATTCAGCATGCGCAACAATGGATGTCTGATCATCATCGCTAATTCGTTTTAAATTTGCAGTCATTAAACGAGTACGGGGATTTGATTCAAATTGGGTGCGATGCTTGATTAAGAAGTTCCAATATAAGGTTGTGACAGGACATGCCATTTCGCCAAAACGAATTTCTGGCTTGTATTTACAGGATTCGCAGTAATTGCTCATCCGTTTAATATAAGCGCCACTAGCTATATAGGGCTTACTTGTAAAACGACCACCATTAGCAAAAAGTGCCATTCCTGCAGTGTTAGGCAGCTCTACCCACTCAATTGCATCAACATAAATTGCCAAGTACCAGTCACATACAGCGGAGGGTAAGATTTCAGCTAATAGGGCAAAATTTCCTGTGACCATCAGACGTTGAATATGATGCGCGTATCCATATTTAAGTGTTTGACCTATGGCATCTTTCATACAGGACATATGGGTTTTGGCATTCCAATACCAATTGGGTAAAGCACGATGGTGGTCATAAAAGTTATCTTGAGCTAACTTAGGCATATCCAGGTAATACATTCCCCTTACAAACTCTCTCCAACCCAATATTTGACGAATAAATCCCTCAACACTAGATATTTCTAAAGCATATTTTTGTGAAGCTTGTAATACAGCAGCAATTACTTCTCGTGGATTCAGTAGTTTCAAATTCAGAGAGCTAGAGAGAATGGAGTGCCAACCAAAAGGAGTATCTGTCCACATGGCATCCTGAAAAACCCCAAAATGTCTTAACCGGTATTCGGTAAAGTAGTCCAAGGCTTCAAGAGCTTGTGCACGAGTAACTGGCCACCGAAAGTCATCTAAAGCCCCAGGGTGCTTTTCGTAATTGCATTTTACAAATTCAATTACTTCCTGCGTTATTGCATCTGGTTCAAATAAAGCAGGAGTTTCAATAATTCCAGGGCCTTTTTTTGGATAAGACTTACGGTTATCTTGATCAAAATTCCATTGACCACCTTCGGGATTACCGTCAGCATCGACTAAAATATGATGGGTCTTACGCATTAGGCGATAAAAATATTCCATCCGGAATTCTTTTTTTCCAGCAGCCCAATCATTAAACTCTTGATGCGAGCAAAAGAAATGATTATCTTCGCGCATTTCTAAGCAGATAGATAAGTCTTTTGCCAACCCCTCTATCTCCAGCTTTAAGCGAAATTCACCAGGCTCAATACAGATCAAATGGGTAATCTGCTCGCAAACTATTTTGTCCTTTAGTGTCTCGACTATGGATAGAGGTGAGTTTTGAATGTAACAGAGGGGATATTTAAGCTCCTTTAGCCTGCCTGCAAAGTGCCGCATGGCCGATAAAAATAGTGTGATCTTCGCTTTATGTGACCAAACATATTGCGCCTCTGGAATTGACTCGATCATAACCACCTCATCGACTTTGAAATCAAAATCTCTAAGGGCGGCTCCATTTTCGTCTAACTGATCACCAAGAATCAGAACTAGTTTTTTAAGTGGCTTCATTTATTTTTATACTGGGTTGGGCAGTACGCACGATCTACTGACTTACTTCGAAGGGCGACATGCTTGGTTACTCTCCCAGTTACTCGCTTACGCCACAGCTCAAAAGAGCCGCGCTTGAGCTCATGACGCATTAATTGAATCACTTGAGCCTCAGATAAGCCAAATGATTTCTCAATTACGTCAAATGGGGTCCGGTCCTCCCAGGCCATTTCAATCAGGCGGGACTTATCAGACTCAGAAAGTGTTTTTGATAATAATTTTGGCACTCAGCAAGTTTATGACTTATTTACTAAACTTGTACTACACATTAATTTTTTAAAATAATATGATTGGGAAAATTCGCCAGAAACTGATTTCGCTTGCTCCAAGTCCATACCTAAAAATGGTAGATTTGGTGTGTCCTATCTGCGACCGTACCATCCCAGAATCTCATAAGGATGCTCATCACCTAGTACCTAAGTCAAAGGGTGGAAAAAATACTGCATTTCTCCATCGAATTTGTCATCGTCAAATACATGCCCTCTTTACGGAAACTGAACTAGCCACACAATTTAACAATGCCGCAGCCCTTCAAGAGCACCCTGAAATGCAACGATTTATTCATTGGGTTAAATCGAAGCCAAATCACTTTTATGAAAAATCACGCAAAAGTACACGCTTGAGAGAAACTTAACAATCAATTAAATGAAAGATGAAAAAAAACCACCGCTATCAGTCATATATTTAATTGGATAATTTGATTTTTATAAGCCCCATTTATTGCTTTTTTCACAATCTTATAAATATCTAAGTCAAACTCCGCCTCACCAGAATCGGCAAGCTCGTATATCTCATCCTGATTAATGGCAATACCTAAGTAACACCACTTATCAAGCACAATCATTTCTGCGCCATCTTTAATGGCTATTGGGCCACGATATGGCCAAATTTTAATTTTGTATAACTCCAGTACAGTTTGAAGCTGTAAATTATGCATTTCAGTAGAGGTTAAGCCGATACATGCACCCCCACATTGCTTTACTTGAAAACCAAAACAGGGCTTCCCACTTTCAAATTTTTCTAATCCCAATAATGCCTCGCATAAGCGATACTTTTTGGCGATGGCCTTTAAATAAGAGTTGGCCTCTCTTTTGCAGTAAAACAATCCATATAGATTATCTTGAACGCCAGGCAGTAAATCCTGATGGGTTATGAGAAATGGCTTGAGTAAGCCTGTAGCATCTTTGTTCAAACTCCAGGCACAAAGATCTTTTGAGCGACGTAGCTTGATATTCATACTTGGCATTCGCTCTTTAATTAATCTAGATTCTAAAATCAATGCACTTAATTCACCGCCCGTTTCTATCCAGTCAATATCTTTCACCTGTAGCAATAATTTCATTTCTTTGCGCTGAGTTAATGCACCTTGAAAGTGACTCATTACCCTACTTCTTAAAGAAATACTCTTACCGATATAAAGTGGTACTTTATTTTCTCCATAAAAAATGTAGCAGCCAGGGTTATCGGGAATGGAGTCGACTAAACATTGATCAATATTAGGGGGTAGAGTCATATTTCCCAATAATTGATTTATGGCTTTTAGCAATCGATCCTTACCCACCAACCTCTCACAAACCCTCCAAAACTGGAGTAGAAGGTCAGCATCACCAAGGGCTCTATGTCTAGCACTCACGTGTAAATCATGAGCCTTGATAATTGTGTCTAAATTATGACGCGCTTGATCTGGAAAAAGTAACCTAGATAATTTAACGGTGCACAATACTTTAGGCTTGAAATCAATCCCAATTCTCTTAAAGGATGCTTTGATAAAGCCGTAGTCAAATTGGGCGTTATGAGCTACGAATATTTTTCCCTCTAGCTCTTTTTTAATTTGCTCTGCTAGTTCTTCAAAACCAGGTTGATCCAAAACCATTTGTGGAGATATGCCAGTGAGTCTTTGAATATTTTGCGGAATAAAGGTGCCCGGATTAATGAGTCTTTCCCAGGCTTTAACCTCGCCATTTATTAGGGTTTTGATGCCAATTTCTGTAATACGATCACGCTCAAAATGAGATCCGGTAGTTTCTATATCTACAAAAGCAAGTATTGGATTAGTGTCGTATTGATCTTTCATGAATATCTACAGCCAAAACAAAGAAAGCATCCTTCCTTTAGTAATAAGAATAAACGGGGTTATTCATTCATTATTTTACAAACAGAGCCTGATATAGTAATTAAGAAATATAACGCCATACCAATAACAAAGATTAAATAGTCGCCGCTGCTGAAAAATTGCAATAAGCCCACTATTACTGAGCCCAAGGCAAGAATACTAAGTATTGATTTAGCAAACATATTGAATCCCAAAAGTTGAATTTTTAATATTAATCAATCTTAAGACAAAACTAGATTTCATGCCGAACATGATTTGACATACTGGTGCGCCTAAGAGAGCTTGAACCTAACACGAAAGTAGTTTTGGTATTTCTTGGAAGGCCCGCCAGGACTTGACTCTGGGACCAAAGGATTCTCTAGGGCTCACACCCTCTACAATATGTAAATGTTGATACAAATCATAAACCTACTACTACAGGTATTCGTAAGTATTGTCGCCGGGGCCTGTCTTTTGCGTTGCTATATCCAGTGGCTTGGTTCTAATCTTGGGGCTGGTCAAATTAAATCTATTGGGTCTTACTTATTCCCTCTAACCAATTGGATCATTCTGCCAATTCGCCGAATTATCCCCAGCCTAGGTCGATTCGATACTGCTAGCTTTCTTGCTGCCTATGTTCTCGTTTTAGGCAAAACAATTATCTTATCTTGGATATCTGGGCTATCACCTTTAACTTTATTCTCGCTGATTTTTACTGCGATTGAGCTTTTAGACTTATCCATTTCGGGCCTCATTGGGCTAGTTTTTGCAAGCGTCATTCTCTCTTGGATCAGTGCTGGCTCTCAAATCCAATACCTTATAGCTCTTTTAGTCGAACCACTTCTTAGACCCATTCGACGAGCAATACCCCATCTAGGCGCCCTTGACCTATCTCCAATTGTCTTATTATTGATTTTGCAAGTACTGCAGATTGTTTTAAGCAGTCTAAAGTAAAAAAAATTCAACCCCTAGAGTTGGTATTGTGATTCTTGATGAAGCCCAAGAGGACTTTAACCTGGGACCAAAGTATTCCGGTTTGTGTGCGTTTCCTCGCGCTATTAACTATCTTTAGCTATGTTGACACGACTAATGATCCAGCAAGCTCCAGCAATTAAGATAATAGCCCCGCTCTCATAGATCAAAATTGCAGGATTCCCATCTTTACCCTGAAGGATAATTAATCTACTCAATGCAGTCATGGCGATAAATAAAGGTATCGTTATTGGGATGCGGTGGCTAGCATAAAAGGCTGCTAGCATCCCCAGCACCTCTGCATAAATAAACATCAGCAAAAGGTCCTGCAACTCTACACGACGACTACCAGTTAGGGAAATAATTTCTTGGACCATCGCTGCAATAGTAAAAAGAGCAATAATAATCAGGAATAATTTTTCCACTAAACCAATGATATTTTTCACATTCATATGCTCACCTTTTTAATTTGAATTTCAGCTACGCAAACACATTAATATGTCTAAAAAAATATTAGGGACATCTCTAGGTAAGAAAAACGACTTAGGAATTTCTCCCTAAGTCGTTAATTTCATTGCTGGGTCCAAGAGGACTGAAACCTGAGATCAAAGGATGCACAATCCTTAAGGTTTAAGTTGGGCTCTAATTTCGCCAGGCTTGTTAGTTGCGCTGTGAACATTGAGGTAAAGATTTCCATTCTTCAAACTTTGAAGTTGTGCATCTGTCAATTTGGCGCCAGCAGGAGCTGACCAAATATTGTCTGCAGTTTTAGTAAATGGCACGATTACGGGACCATTTTGACCCATTGGCGCTTCATGAATATGAGCCATTGTTCCTTCAACACCAGTGGTAGTAATTGTTCCTGATACTGCTCCATCTGGAGCAACCATAATTGAACCCACTCCGGAAGCCGAGGTCATTACAGGGGGAACTTCTTGGGCCCCAGAAAGAGTTACTTTCATTGATTGCGCCGAAACGGCTAAAGAGAGCATTCCAAAACCTAAGCCAATTAGTGCTTTACTTAAAATTCGTTGTGTTTTCATTCATATCTCCTAGGTTGTTTAACAAACTCATTCTAAACAAATTTAAGAATATAAAACCATCATATAAGTAAGGGCTTTTGAAAAACTTTTTTGATATAAAAGCCCTAAAATGGTTCTTCTTGTAATAAGCCCTGAGATTTATGAAACTGACCGTTTTTCGCTACAAAGTCTGGGATCATCAAGATGATAACCAAGCTCAAATACCCCCTTATTACGCTATTCGGGAATATATTGAGCAATTAGAGGGGGCATCTGTAATTGAAGATGACTATTTAGAAGTAGATGAGTCTGATCTTGATGTTTTTGGAAGAATATCTACTATTTAGGCCTAAAAAATGAAAGTCGCCATGCCAATAATTCGTGCAGTATCGTTGTTTACTTTTTTATTATTATTATCCCACCAGCTATTTGCTCAAGCAATCTCGAAGGACTATCAAAAAATTTGTATGCGCGAGCAAGTATCTGAACATCAGGGTACTAAGGGGAAAGCGCTAACTGAAGATGACTTCACAACTTATTGCAGCTGCCAGGCTGAATACATTTCTCAAAATGCGACTAAGCAACAAGTAAATGAACTACTGAAAAATCCAAAAGCTAAGCCCGAATGGTTAAAAGTGATTGAGTTAAAGGCCATGAAATCCTGCATTCCCTCCGACTCAAAGATGCGTACTTAGTAATCTAGTATTCCTGCAACTGAATTAAGGTTACTGTACGTTAATAACAAATTGGTAATTTTGCTAAGGTCTTTATTCATTGAGTAATTAACCCTATTTTCTCGATGAATCAAAACTCCTTATTTAGAATTGATCCTGACCAATGTAGGCTAAATCTATTAGCCAAGGATGGGTCTGTTAACTACTATCCAGAATTTATAAGTGCGACAGACAGCGCTAAATTAATAGATAAACTGAAAGAGTCACTTCGATGGGAGGTAGATCAGCTCATCATGTTTGGGAAATTAGTATCAACACGTCGTAAAGTAGTGTGGATAGGAGATCAGAATTGTGCTTATACCTACTCTGGAGTAAGCAAACAACCTCAAGCATGGACCCCAGAACTACTACTCATAAAAAATCAGCTAGAAAAACTTTCCGATTCAGTATTTAACTCTTGTCTACTCAATCTCTACCATGATGGTAAAGATGGAATGGGCTGGCATAGTGACAATGAAAAAGAGCTTGATACACAGTCTCCCATTGCCTCATTAAGCCTTGGTGCTAGCCGTAAATTTGCCTTCAGGCACAAGAAAGATAAAACAACTGCCTCCCTTATCCTAGAAAATGGTAGCGCTCTCATCATGTATCCGCCCACTCAGAATTTTTGGCACCATGCATTACTAAAAACGAAAACCATTCATACATCTCGAATCAATTTGACCTTTAGAAAAATTAATCACTCATCATGAGTAAAAACCAACCCAAAGGAACAAGTGTAGCCGTCATTGGCGCTGGTATTTCAGGGCTAAGCTGTGCAACTCAGTTAAAAGCACTGGGCTACCAAGAACAGCTCTACGAGAAAATTCGGGGGGGTCAGTGGTCGTATGAGTACTCGCAATGAAGATAATTGGTCGGTAGACCATGGAGCCCAGTATTCCTTCTATGAATTCACCTGGCAAATATTTAACTAAGAGCCTACCTATTGCCTTGAATCAAATAATTGATCAATTACCTATCGCCAAGATAAATGGCACCTGCGCAGCCTAGAGAAGGGGGATATTGTGCAGCAATATGAATGGCTTGTTTTAGCGCTACCTGCACCACAATCTGTGGCTCTTGCTAAACCGATAGATAAATCAATTCAGAGGCTAGCTACCAAAGCGCATATGCAGGGCTGTTGGACAGTGATGGCAAGTTTTACCGAAAATTTAAATCTACCCCTTGATGCCGCTTTTATCAATGATGAAATTATTAGCCTGATTTCTCGAAATAACTCTAAGCCAAAGCGTATGGGCCTAGAGAGTTGGATAATTCATACCAATCTACCGTCCGGCTTTAGCCTCCAAGAGGATCTAAAAATAGGATTTTGTAGCGATTGGCTCAATGGAGGTAGAGTTGATGACGCTTGGCTCAGTGGTTATAAATTAGCCCCCCAGATTGAAAGTGTGAAAAATTAAACTTATCGCGAAAATACCATGACAACTAATGCATGTATTGAATTAAAAGATCTGAAGCTCCAGACCCAAATTGGAACATATGGACCTGGCGCAATAATTCCTAAGCAGCATCTATTAGATTTAACGCTTTGGATTGACCCAAAACTGGTCTTCATCTCAGAAGACGTCATGGAAAATGTATTTGACTATGATCCTCTGGTAATTGAAATTGATAGGCTAGCTGGAGACGGTCATTATGAAACCCAAGAAAGGCTAATGACTCGAATAGTTCATGCTTGCGCACAATATCCTGAAATTGAATCAATGCAAATTAACCTGAGAAAAACTCCGGTTCATTCTGGCTCTGGCTCGCTTGGCGTTCGCCTCTCAGTAAATAAAACTATCTTAGATGGCTTGCGATGACCTTACTTCAAACTGAGGAGCTTGGTCGTCGAGTGTCTGCTGATCGCTGGCTGTTTCGGCATCTTAATATCTCCCTTGCCGCCGGTGAGCAACTTGCTCTTCAGGGTGCCTCTGGGGTGGGCAAATCGACGTTGCTCAATCTCTTGGCAGGTCTTGATCAGCCCGATGAGGGTCGGCTGCTCTTTGAGGGTAAAGATCTAAAAACAATGGGGGAAAATGAGCATCTCCATCTACGCCGAGTTGCCTTTGGATTTGTATTTCAGGCATTTCATTTAATGCCACATCTCAATGCTCTACAAAATGTGATGGTCCCATGTTTAATTGCTGGGCTTCCTCTTGACCAAGCAAAAGATCGTGCTAAGGGCCTTTTAAGCGCATTAGGTTTAGCAGCATCTTATGCGCAATTTCCGGCAGTCTTATCCGGCGGCGAGCAACAACGAATTGCCCTCGCGCGTGCCTTGGTCCATCATCCAAAAATCGTGCTCGCCGATGAGCCAACCGGTAACCTCGATCCGATTACTGCTGATCTTGCCTTAGAACTTCTGTGCAGTTCTTGTCGTGAGCACAATGCCGCCTTAGTAATGGTGACCCATTCAGAGAAAGCAGCTGAGCGCCTAGATCGTCGTTTAGTTTTAACAAACTAATGCTGTTTTATTGGCTACTTTCATCTGCCTTTAAGGCGCAGCCGGGTCGTTGGTTTATAGCGGGTCTTGCAGTAGCTTTGGGTATTACACTTGCCGTCGCAATTCATACCGTAAATCGTTCAGCGCTAAGCGAGTTTAGTCGTGCCTTAGATCTAGTCAATGGCCAGGCATCTGCCCAAATCGTGATGCCTACCGGTGAATTCTCAGATCAGCTATACGACCAAATTGTTGCGCAACAAACTGAGCTAGGAATCCGCGCAGTCAGCCCAGTTTTAGAACGCAATACCGCACAAATTCGTGTTCTCGGAATTGATATTTTTCAGGCAGCCCGAGTATCACCTTCTCTGGTGCCTTTAGTTTCTGAAAATCAAGATCAAGATCAAGATCAAGATCAAGGATTATTTTCAGATGATGCTATCTTTTTATCAGCCGCTGCCTTACAAAAGTTGCAATTATCAGTAGGCGACTCCTTGGCACTGGATTACGAAGGGAAGACCGTTCGATTTAAGATTGCTGGTACGGTACCGGGCGCGATTGGTCAAGTTATTGCTGTGATGGACTTGGGTTTACTACAGTGGCGCCTTGGAGGCGTTGGTCGGATTAGCCGGCTAGATGTGCAACTTCTGAATGACAAAGGAATCGAGGAGGTAGCTAAGGCTGTTCAGAACCTCAATCTGGACCTACGTTTAATTAGTGCGCAAGAGCGCGATCGCCGTGCCTCCAATTTGTCGCGCGCATATCGTGTTAACTTAAATGTTTTAGCGCTCGTTGCCCTTTTTGCAGGCGCTTTTTTGGTCTTTACGACCATCAGTTTTTCGGTTCTGCGCCAACAATCCCAACTAGCACTTCTGAGTATTTTGGGTGCAAGTCTTCGCTGGATATTTTCATTGGTGCTTGCGCAAGCTGCTGTCATCGCTGCTTTAGGAGGTCTGCTAGGTATTGGTCTGGGTCTTACTTTGGCCTTTGTTTTACTGAATATACTTGGCGGTGATTTAGGGGGAGGCTATTTCTCTGGCGCAGTGCCTCCCTTAGAAATTGATTACGTCGCACTTCTGGGCTTTTGGATCCTTGCTATTGCGGTGGGTTTATTGGCTGCGTATTTTCCAGCAAAAACTGCCACATCAAAACGCCCCACCGAGCTATTAAGATCTGGCTCTACTGAGCAGGTCTTGCGACCTGTAATGCATCATCGTGTTGCTCTTATTTTCAGCGTTGCCAGCCTAGTCTTAGCATTTATCCCCGCCATTAATGATCTTCCCCTCGCTGCATACGCTTCAATTGCATGTTTATTATTTGCAGGCTTAGCGCTTATTCCATGGTTAGTTCAGCATTGCTTTTCAGCACTCGCTAATAGTTTGTCGCGCTGGCAAAAGCAGCCATCGTCTCTCATTTTTGCAATCTGGCGCTTAGCTCAAGCACCAGCTAGCGCTGCAGGATTAATTGCAGGTGTAGTTGCTGCTCTTGCCCTTACTGTAGCCATGGTGGTGATGGTTGCTAGTTTTCGAGACTCGATGACCCAATGGCTTGACCAAGTATTGCCAGCAGATTTATATGCAAACTTTAAACAGTTAAAGCAAGACAATGAGTTTCTCAAAAACCCCAATCTATTAAAACGTATGGCGCAAGTTCCAGGTATTGAACGATATGAATTAAGCGTGCAACGTAAGATTCTGTTTCAGTCCGATCGACCCGAGGTCACTTTAATTGCTCGACCAATCCAACAGGCTCGTGCAGCAGAAGCTCTACCCTTAATTGGTTCAGTCCATCCCCAAAACTCAACACCAAATCAGCCTGCCTTGCCAGTAGCCTACGTATCTGAGGCGATGGTGGATTTATATGATTGGCGTCCCGGTGAAATTCATACCTTACCAGCCTTTAATGGGCAGCAGAACGCCCAAAAAGTCTGGATTGGAGGCATTTTTCGGGACTATGGTCGACAGCACGGTGCGCTAATCATCGATCTTGCTGCATACCAAAATATGAGTGGCGATCAACAGTATTCGGGTATCGCGATCTGGCTAGTCAATCAAGCAGATCCAACCACAGTACTTAATGCACTGCGTGTTGCAATTCCCCAGTTTCGTGATCAGGATTTTATTAATCGCAGTAGCCTACGAGCTCTCTCTTTGACGATTTTTGATCGTAGTTTTGCCTTGACTTATGCTCTAGAAGTCGCCGCTCTTTTAGTGGCACTGTTTGCAGTAGCGACAGGCTTTGCAGGTCAAGCATTGCTTCGACAGAAAGAATATGCCTTGGTGCATTACTTAGGCCAAACTAGCGCTCAACGCACAAGCTGGATTAGCGCCGAGTCAGGCCTTTTATTAGGATTAGCAGTTATTTGGGGAGCAATCTTAGGTTTATTAATGAGTCAGATATTAATCCACCGCGTTAACCCACAATCCTTTCATTGGACAATGGACACAAGCGTGCCATATCTTGCACTAATTACACTCATGCTGGTCTTGGTTGGCTCAGGGATAGTAGCAGCCTTATGGGCTTCAAAGCGCAATTTAAATCGAGTAAATTTAATCACTGCATTACGAGAGGAGTGGTAATGTACCAGTGTAATCGCCGATATTTTATGCAAGCACTACTCTTGTCAAACGCCCTCCCAGTTTCTCAATGGGCAAATTCTGCTTCAGTTGTCTATCCACCTGTTCGTTCCAGAGTGTTGGTATTCCCGAAAGATTATGGAGCACACCCAGAGTTTAGAACTGAGTGGTGGTATCTCACTGGCTGGCTTGGCTCAGGAGAAAATGTGATGGGATTTCAGATTACTTTCTTTCGCAGTCGTACTCAACATTCATCCGATAACCCAAGTCGTTTTGCACCTACTCAACTCCTATTTGCACATGCCGCGTTAGCTATACCAGCAGAAGGTAAATTACGATATGCTGATGTTGCGGGACGAGTTGGGACTGCAGGCGCCACTTTCAATACCGCCGATACAAAATTATATTTAGCTAATTGGACGATGGAGAGAACTGATAATGATCGTTATCAGTTTTATATACCAGCAGATACCTTTACGATACGTCTGGAAGCAATTCCCTCACAGGGTCCAGTTTTAAGGGGAGATCGGGGTTATTCTGCTAAAGGTCCGAGCCCAGAACTCGCTAGCTATTATTACAGCCGTCCTCAGCTAGATGTCACAGCCCAAATTGAGATTAAAGAAAAATCGTTAAAAGCCAAGCAAGGCGATCTCATTAAGTACTCTGGAGTTGGCTGGTTAGATCATGAATGGTCGAGTAGCTTACTGATGCCTGGTGCAGTTGGATGGGATTGGATTGGAATCAATCTTCTCAATGGCGATAGCATCATGGCCTTTCGGATAAGAGATCAGGCAGGTAAGACCTTGTTTAGTGAATGGGATCGACGTGATCAAAAAGGTCGAATCCTAGAGCGCCACTCAAGTGCTATTTGGGAAGCAGTAGGCCAATGGCGTTCGCCGCGATCTCTTGCAAATTATCCAAAAGGCTTTTTAATTCGAGTGGGCAATCAAGAGCTTCGATTACAAACCCTGATAGAAGATCAAGAGGTAGATGCTCGCGCTAGTACGGGTGGGTTTTACTACGAAGGTGCGGTAGAAATGAGTCAGAATCAAGTTGTTATTGGCCGTGGCTATCTTGAGCTAACTGGATATAGTCAAGCAGTGAAGTTATGACAACTATCATGCTGCAACCAATGGTGAAGACTGAAAAGAAAGTAAATGAACATTATTAGGATTATTAGCTTATTTACTTTATTGCTTGCTACTCATCTCACGCTGGCACAGCAGACTGCCACGCCAGGTTATATCTCGGTCCCAGCCAGCGCTGATGGCATCGGCAAGCGCTATATGGATCGTGAAATCTCAGGGGTGATGGGCTGGCAAGGTGCTGCATGGCTTGAGCGGGAGCAGAGGGAGCGCGAAGAACGTACGGATTTGTTACTAGATGCATTGGCTTTGCAACCAGGTATGGTTGTTGCTGACATTGGCGCCGGTACTGGCTACCTATCTCGTCGCATGGCACCGCTTGTGATGCCAGGCGGAAAAATCATAGCGCTTGATTTACAGCCTGAAATGGTAAATTTTCTCCAGACTGGAATGAAACGTTTAGGGCTTTCGCAGATCGAAGTAAAGCTGGGCACGGTCAACAATATTAAATTATCTAAAAACTCAATCGATATGGCCATTATGGTCGACGTATACCATGAACTATCCTACCCCTATGAGGTAATGATTAGCATCATGCAAGCTCTCAAACCCCGTGGTCGCATCGTCTTCGTAGAATATAAAGCAGAAGATGCGCGCATACCAATTAAGTCCCTACATAAAATGAGTGAGGCACAAATTAAGCGGGAAGCAGGTATTTTTGCCCTGGAATGGGAGCGGACTGTGAGTACACTACCATGGCAACATGTTGTAGTGTTCCGTAAACGATAATATTTACGACCTACCCTTACAGTCGCTACACCTTCTAAACATCGCTGCTTAATTTGACCAGAGATCAGCTAACCATCGTTTTAATTCTTGAAACATAAGCACCAAGCCAACAAAGACTAGTAGAACGATAAATGCTGCAATTAATGATAAAGAATTATTCATTAAGCTAAAAAGCTTTCGAATTAATTCTTTTTCATATTAAAAATATCAATTGAATCAACAGCATGAATCATGCCATTCGTAGCAATAATATTTTCGATTTTAATGCTCACCTGATTTACGCTCCGGCCACTCAAGTTAGATTCAATTAATAGATCATCGCCAGCCACGGAGGAATAGTGAGAATTATGAATTTTAGTTGAGGCAAACTCTGGAACAATAAAATGATCAATGAAGTCGTTTAATTCCTCTGGATTAGATTCAAGTGACTGAAGATACTCCGGGGAGACTCTACTGAATGCAGTATCAGTTGGTATAAAAAGCGTAAAAAATCCACCGTTATCAAGCAACCTAAGCCATTCTGATTTTTTAATCAATTTTGTCCAGATTTTAAAAATTCCAGAGCTAATTGCGGTATCAATTAGCCCACATAAAACACAGCCTTCATAATGCTCATAGGTGCTCGTACTCATCTTTGGAACCTTATTGTTTTGCTGCAAATCCAGTTAGAAATACATGGGTTTAAAGTGGTAAGGGAATACCCTTAATTAATATACGCTTTTTGGCGCAAAGCTGTGGAGAGGTGTAATTCCCCTATTAATAGAGTTGCTTTACCAATTGAACTGAGTTTCTCAATTCTAGTGAGGGTTTACTTTACTGGTGGGCCCAAGAGGACTTGAACCTAGTTCTAGGGAATTGAATGGTACCCGCTTTTCTAGGTCGGTAAATGCCCCGTCTTCACAAAGATAGTGCAGCCCTCTTTACTAAAGGGTTGATGCTGACTCAGATGAGGACTTCTTATCCATGATCCGGCTGGGTAACGGCCATGCTCATCCTCAAATACCCCATCAATCACAAAGATCTCTTCTCCTCCGTAATGCCGATGTGGATTAAAGTACGTTTGCGGCGCCCATCGAACTAAAGTAGACCCGCTTCCCTGCTGCATGAGAGGCATAACATTTAGGCCTGGGACCATACCTTGATGCCAAGGAGCTGTTTTTGTATCAATTACTTCGCGCTCCACTTGATCTGGGCCAAGATGCCGCAACTTCACAAAGAGGGTGCAGCCAGATTCACTAAATGGTGTATGGGCAGAGCCTGGAGGATTCATGATGTAGGTACCAGCAGGATAATTACCGATTTCATCACTAAATATCCCGTCTAAAACGAATATTTCCTCACCATACTCATGGGTATGCACTTGAAACTTCGATCCTGGTTGGTAGCGAACAATAGAAGTTGCCTTTGCCACCTCATCCCCCAGACGCTCAAGCATTCGCCGCTCTACCCCTAATTCAGGGCTCTTAATCCACGGCAAATCATGATGGTTCATCACGACCTTCTGACTGTAATCAGCATTGATATTCATTTATTCAGTTGGGCTAGTTAAACAGATAACAAGCATATCAAGGAAATTACATATGCGCTAAAAAAAATACCAACTCTAGAATTAAGTGGCTCTCAAGTACAGCAGATACTAATTAGTATTTTTAGTTTATTAATCTTACAATGGATTATGGAAAATAAAAAAGTTTCAACCGTAAAAACATTTTTTGATGGGCCCACCTCTACTTTTACGCATGTGGTATTTGAAAAGGTGGGGAGTCATTGCGCAATTATCGATTCAGTGCTTAATTATGATCCCAAGTCGGGAAGAACAAGTACTGAATCAGCGGATGAGGTAATTGAGTTTATTCAACAACAAAAACTACAAGTTGATTGGATTTTAGAAACGCACGCTCATGCAGACCATCTTTCGGCAGGCCCATATATCAAAAAGCATCTTGGCGGAAAACTAGCAATTGGCAAGCATATTCAAGAAGTTCAAACAGTTTTCAAAAGTATTTTTCACTTAGAGGATACTTTCAAAACTGACGGCTCTCAATTTGACTTTCTGATTGAGGCAGATGAAGAGTTGCCTTTAGGTAATCTCAAGATTAAATGCCTATTTGTACCAGGACATACTCCTGCATGCGTGGCTTATGCAATAGAAGATGCTATTTTCATCGGCGACACGATGTTCATGCCTGATGTTGGTACGGCTAGATGTGATTTTCCTGGTGGTAATGCAAAAGTTTTATATCAATCGGCAAAGAGAATATTAAGCTTTCCAAATGAAACGAAGCTGTATATGTGCCATGACTATCCCCCAAATGAGCGAGAAGCAGCTTACATAACAACTGTTCTTGATGAGCGTCAACATAATATTCATATTCATGATGGCGTTTCAGAGGAAGACTTTGTAAGAATGAGAATGGCAAGAGATGTAACACTAGAAATGCCCGCGTTAATTTTGCCAGCCGTACAAATAAATATTCGTGCAGGAGAATTTCCTCCTAAGGAAGCTAATGGAGTTTCTTATCTAAAGATTCCGTTAAATTATTTATAAAGTTCTCTTAAATTAGTCAAAAGCAAACCTCACAAGCGGTAGCTAAAGTAATTCTTTCGACTTAGGTAGGAACCAAACTTTGCTCTGGAGGGCTTTTTTATTTCTTGCTTAAGTAGATGTTTTGGCTATAAAGAACACTTTCGGAACTGGTGTACACCAAACCACCCCATCACCCATCTGCCCTGTCTGACAAATCGATACAATTCGATCCATTAGTATTTCAGCAATTTCATCATTACAAATAATTTCAATTCGTACTTTTGCAGAGTAATCTGTGAGCTCATCTTTAATATTGGCTTTACTGGTCTTCGATGGCGCACTACAACCCTCTACCTTAGTAACTGTCATTCCTGGAAATCCAGGCGATTCTATCAAAGCCGTTCTTAGAGCGGCTAACTTATTTGGACGAATGACTGCTTTGACTTCCATCATGCTTCCACCTCTTTTTCTTCAAACCATCTATATAAAACGGGCAATACTAGTAATGTTAATGCTGTTGAGGTGACCAAACCAGCAATAACCACTGCGGCAAGAGGGCGAGTAACCTCAGACCCTGGACCGCCTGAGAAAACCATGGGAACCAGTGCTAGCATCGCAACTGAAGCCGTCATCATGACAGGTCTAAAGCGATGACTACAGCCATGAAGTAAGGCATCCTCCATGCTATAGCCGTCCTCGCGCAGTTGCTTAATACAGGAAATCAATACCACCCCATTTAGCACTGCTATACCCCATAGATTGATAAACCCTACTGCCGCCGGAACAGAAAGATATTCCCCCGTCAAAAATAAACCAAACACGCCGCCAATTGAGGCAAATGGCAGCACTAAAATAATTAAACTAGCTAATCTAATAGATTTAAAGAGCATAAAGAGTAAAAAGAAAATTGCTAGGATTGTTAGTGGAATAATAATCATGAGGCGCGCCATCGCTCTTTGCATATTTTCAAATTGACCACCCCATTGCAAGGTGTATCCCTGAGGTAGCTCTACGCTTTTAGCAATGAGTGCCTGCGCCTCTTGAACAAACCCGCCTAAATCACGGCCCTCAACGTTAACACCAACAACCAAACGACGTCTACCGGACTCACGAGAAATCTGGGCTGGCCCTTCAAGTAAAGCTATCTCAGCTAAGTCTCGCATTAAGACTTGAGCGCCATTAGGCGAATGTAAAACAATATTTTTAATAGCATCGATTTTGTTTCGATAAAAATCCGGGTAACGTAACATTAGAGGAAAGCGCCGCTCTCCTTCATATACCGTGCTGGCCTGCTTACCACCAATTGCGGTCTCTATTACCTCATTCACATCCGAAACATTTATGCCATAACGTGCAATCGCATCTCGATCAATTTTGATATTAAGATAATTTTGACCAGAGGCCTGTTCTATGCGTAAGTCATTACTACCTTTCATCTTTGTGAGAATTTGACCGATTTGTGATCCAAGCTTTTGAAGAACGGCAAGATCTTCTCCAAAAATCTTTACTGCTACTTGTGAGCGAACACCAGATACCATCTCATCAACACGCGCTGCGATTGGCTGAGAGATGGCCAACTCAATACCAGGAAGTGTTTTAAGCTTTTCACGAATTTGCTGAGCGATTTCTTCTTGGCTTAAGTCTCTATCGCCTAATGGCTTTAGAGTAACAATCGGATCTGACTCATTAGGCTGACCTGGATCGGCAGGTGATTCACCTTTACCCAATCGAGAGACCGCCATCTCAACGCCGGGGATGGTCATGATGCGCTTAATTGCCTCGAACTCTAGCTTAATAGATTCATCTAGGGAGATATTTGGCGCCCTGACAATGACTGGCGTAATTGAACCTTCTTGCATCACTGGA
>CANKKB010000005.1 GCA_947482555.1 Burkholderiaceae bacterium
CTAAGTACCTCTGGATTGGTTGTTCTGATAGCCGAGTACCCGCCAATGAGATTGTTGATCTGCTTCCGGGAGAGCTCTTTGTCCATCGCAATGTGGCTAACGTAGTGGTGCATACTGATCTCAATTGCCTCTCAGTTTTACAGTTTGCGATTGATTTACTAAAAGTTGAACATGTTTTAGTTGTTGGCCATTATGGCTGTGCTGGTGTGCATGCAGCACTTAGCGGCCGGCGCGTAGGACTTGCTGACAATTGGTTGCGGCATGTGAAAGATGTAGGTCAAATGCATGAGCGCTATTTAGGGGAAGCCCTACCGACAGCAAAAAAACAAGATCGCTTATGCGAACTCAATGTGATCGAACAGGTGGTGAATGTCTGCGAAACAACCATCGTGCAAGATGCTTGGTCTCGCGGACAAGAATTAACTATTCATGGCTGGGCTTACCGTTTAGAAAATGGCCTTATTAACGATTTAGGCATGACCGTAGGCGCGCCCGCTGAACTAGCTATTGCCTATTCTAATAGTCTCGCACGTTATCAAGCAGAACAATAAAATAGGTGCGCAGGGCGGTTCTGTCTTTACTGATGTGAGGCAGTTTTGAGCTGGCTTAAATCTGCATTGAACCATCTTTTGGTAGGGCTTTTAAATGCTTTAACCTATTTACCATATCCTGCCCTAGTACACCTGGGTTATGGCCTGGGCTGGTTAGCGGCCCATATTCCTAGCGAACGGCGGCAGGTTGTTAAGACTAACTTACAGCACTGCTTTCCAGAACTTAGTACTAAAGCAATTTCTTCGTTGGCTGTTGCGCATTGGTGTTTATTGGGTCGTAGCTTATTAGAACGTAGCATCATTTGGCGCGGCTCAATAAAGCAACTGAGTAACATGATTGAAGTTCGTTCTGCGGTTGATCTGGCCGACCGCAAACCCCGCATTTTAGTCAACCCGCACTTCGTCGGAATTGAGGGCAGTATTATTATTAGCGCGCTGGCTAAAGAACACAACTGGCCGCGCACTTCGGGGTTTTTTCAGCGCATGAAAACCCCTTTCTTTAATCAAAAAATTATTACTTGGCGCAATCGCTTCGGCGGAAACTCGATTGAGCGCGAGGGCAATATGATTCAGTTGATCCGCGAAATACGCGATGGTAATTTTGTGATTATTGCACCTGATATTGATTTAGGAATTAAAGATTCTGCCTTCGTGCCTTTTTTTGGCATTCTTACAAACACGATTACCGCCGTTTCGCGTCTAGCACAAGTGACTAAAGCCGAAGTTTGTATTATGAGTACCACCTTAAAAGTAGATGAATCTGGTTATATTTGTGAAATTCGTGCGCCGCTAGCAGACTTTCCCAGTACCGATGTCAATGCCGATACTGCTTTCTTAAATCAGCAAATCGAAATCCTGGTGCGTGAGCGTCCAGCAGAATACTATTGGGTGCATAAACGTTTCAAAAATAGACCAAATGGGGAAACTAGTTTTTATTAAGCTTTATCATGAAGGTATGACTGAGCGTATTGGACTATTTGCAGATTTGCACAGTAATTTAGAAGCTTTTGAAGCTTGTATGGCACGGGCGGGCGAGCTTGGCGTAACCCGCATGGTTTTTTTGGGTGATCTAGTTGGCTATAACGCAGATCCTGTAGCAGTATTAGATCGTATTGGTGACCTTATTGAAGCCAAAAAAGCCTTGGCTGTACTAGGTAATCATGATGCCGCCATCTTTGAGGATTACAGCAAACGCATGAATAAATCAGCCTGGACCGCGATTGAATGGACTCGCTCCCAATTATCAACCCAGCATATTGATTTCTTAAAAAATCTCCCTTTAATTTTGCATGAGGAAGAAATTTGTTTTACACATGCCTCTGCCCATCATCCGGAAGAGTGGAATTACATTACCGACAATCTCAGCGCTTGGAATTGTGTTGAAAGCGCAAACAAACCGTACACGTTTGTGGGGCACGTTCATGAACAAGCGCTTTTTTATCAAACTGCAGTTGGCAAATTATTGCGCTTTGCTCCTCACCATAGCGAGCCAGTTCCAGTATGGCGCTATCGTCGTTGGGTAGGTATTGTGGGGTCTTTAGGTCAGCCGCGCGATGGCATAGCTGAAGCCTGTTTTGCAATATTTGAACCAGCCATTGAAAGCTTAAGTTTTCATCGTGTGCCTTACGATAACTACACTGCCGCTGAAAAAGTGCGCTTAGCTGGTTTGCCAGATAACCTAGCCACTCGACTCATTACTGGTAAATAATTGATGGCCACGCCAACCATGCCTGCAATAGAAGCGGTTGATGATATTTTTCAAGAGGGCAAAATTGTTGATGGGTTTTTATTGGGCAAGGAACTGCATCGCGGCGGCATGGCAAGTCTCTATTCAGCAAAGAAGCCGGGTATTGATTTTCCTATTCTGTTAAAAATTCCGCGCGTGGGGCGCGATCAGCCTGTTGAAAGTCTGGTGGCTTTTGAAACTGAACTCACTATTTTACGTTCACTCAAAAGTCCATTCATTCCCCAATTTTTTGGTGCCGGCAATATGGCTACGCGACCATATATTGCAATGGAACAAATACATGGCAAAGCGCTTGAAGAGGCCATCAAGGCAGGTAAAGTATTTTCAATTGCTGAAGTGATACAAATTGGTGTCGATCTCGCGAATGCTGTGCAATCTATTCATGCGCAGGATGCTATTCATCTTGATCTGAAGCCGGATAATATTTTGCTTGATGACCAAGGTAAATTAACCCTAATTGATTTTGGACTTGCACATCACGCCCGCTATCCCGATTTACTCGCGGAAGAAATGCTCAAAGGCGTAGGTTCTGCGCCTTATATTTCACCAGAACAAGTAATGGGGGTACGTGATGATTGGCGTAGTGATTTTTTTTCAATTGGGGTCATTCTGTATGAATTGTTAACTGGTGAATTACCTTTTGGTAATCCTCAAACTATGAGAGGATTACGGAACCGTATGTGGGCAGAACCATTTCCACCGCGCGCTCTTCGCAAAGAAATTCCCCGCTGGCTTCAAGAGGTAGTGCTGCGCTGCTTAGAGCCCAGGGCTGCTGACCGCTATCAAAGCGCCATCCAATTGCGCCAAGCACTACTTAATCCCAATTCAGTTAAATTAACCGAAAGAGCCGAACGAATTGAGCCCCCTAGTCTTTGGGGAAAAATTCTGCGCTGGTTTAGGGCTGCAGGATATGAGCCTTCAGCGTGCCCCTTACCCAGCGCTGCCATTCAAAATGCGCCGTTGATTATTGCAGCGCTCGATACTCGCCAAGGGGATACTCTTTTACTGAAGCGGATGCAAAACGCCGCAAAAAATCTCCTTTTTGCAGCACCCGAAAGCCGTCTCATTTGCCTGGCAGCCATTACGGGAACCCCAACTTATGAAGGTAATATAGAAATTGAAACAGCTAGTGGTATTGTGCGCGGCCATTTAGTGCAATTAATGGAATGGGCTAAACCGTTAAAGTTACCTCCCGAGCGAATTTCGTATCATGTCGTTGAGGCCTTAGACCCTGCACACAGAATAGTGGAATTTGCTAAAGATAATGATGCTTCGCTTATTTTAATTGGCGCTTCCCATAAAACCCCCAATCTCGTTACGCCATGGCGTACTGCTATGACCAAAATTGTTGAAGAATCTCCCTGTAGCGTTCATATTGTACGGACCTAAAATTGACCTAAATGAATACCGCCAATCAACCACCGGAAAAAGTACGGGTTTCTAAATTATTATCAGAGCTTGGGTTATGCTCACGCCGTGAGGCAGATGGCTATATTGAACAAGGTCTAGTGACCGTTGATGGCGAATTAGTATCTGAGCTTGGTACGCGCGCATTTCGGCATCAAAAAATTGAGCTTCATGCAGCTGCCCAACGACAACAAGAGGCGCGCATCACGGTAATTTTAAATAAACCCATTGGCTTTATTTCCCATTTAGATGATGATCAAGCTTACCAGCCGGCGGCATCTCTCATTACAGCCGAACATTATTTTGCCAATCCACTAGAACCCAATCGTAGTGGACGTTTTAATACTCGCGGCCTCGCCCCAGCTGGTCGACTTGATATCGACTCTACGGGCATGCTAGTCCTAACCCAAGATGGTCGCATTGCCAAGCTACTTATTGGTGAAGACAGTCCGATTGAAAAAGAATATCTAGTGCGGGTAACAGGCAAGTTATCGGCTGCCGGTCTTGAACAACTGAATCATGGCTTATCACTAGATGGGCAATTACTTAAACGCGCGAAAGTGAGCTGGCAAAATGAAGATCAATTGCGCTTTGTCCTTCGCGAAGGGCGCAAAAGGCAAATTCGGCGGATGTGTGAACTCGTTGATCTGAAGGTGGTTGGTTTAAAACGAATACGTATTGGCCAAATTAGCTTGGGGCCCCTACCATTAGGGCAATGGCGCTACCTCAAGGTGGACGAGCGGTTTTAATTGCGCGCGCACTTATAATAGGCGCTTTTCTGATATTTCAACGATAGCGCCCCATCGAAACATATTCACCCGATAGCACGGCTGCAGAAGTTCAGCGGCGACGTAGCTTTGCCATTATTTCCCACCCAGATGCGGGAAAAACGACTCTGACAGAAAAATTGCTGCTGTATGCTGGCGCAATTCAGATTGCTGGGAGCGTTAAAGCCCGTAAAGCCAGCCGGCACGCAACTTCCGATTGGATGGAGATTGAAAAGCAACGCGGTATTTCTGTGGCAAGCTCAGTCATGCAAATGGAATATCGCGATTGCATTATCAATTTGCTAGATACCCCTGGCCACCAAGATTTTTCAGAAGATACCTATCGCGTTTTAACTGCAGTCGATTCAGCCCTCATGGTCATTGACGCTGCGAATGGTGTTGAAGCACAAACCTTACGGCTACTGGAAGTTTGTCGGGCACGTCATACGCCGCTAGTAACTTTTATTAATAAAATGGATCGAGAAGTCAAAAGTCCACTTGATTTAATGGATGAAATTGAAACTGCCTTAGGTATGGCTGTGGTACCTTTTACTTGGCCAGTTGGAATGGGTAAATCATTTGCAGGAGTAATTGATATCGCCCAATCCAAAATGCGCTTATTTAAAGCAGGTGAAGATCGCGTTTCCGAAAGCAGCAATACATTTATTGATATTCATGATCCTGAATTAAAAAAACGGCTTGGCAGTGATTTAGATGAAGCACTTGCTGCCGTCGATTTGATTCGTAATGCCATGCCGGCATTTGATCGCGCGGCGTTTTTGGCTGGGAAACAGTCGCCAGTTTTTTTTGGCTCCGCAATTAATAATTTTGGCGTACGGGAAATTCTAAATACTTTAGTTGAGCTTGCGCCAGCCCCTGGCTCTCGCAAAGCATTACAACGCGAAGTAGAGCCTGCCGAGCCTAAGTTTTCAGCGATGGTATTTAAAATTCAAGCCAATATGGATCCTGCGCACCGTGATAGAGTGGCCTTTTTACGTATTTGCTCGGGACACTTTAAGCGCGGCATGCGTTTAAAAATTTGTCGTAATGGTAAGGAAATTCGTACCAATAATGCGCTGTCTTTCTTATCTCAGCGTCGCGATATATTAGATGAGGCCTTCCCCGGCGACATTATTGGCCTACCTAATCACGGCTTGCTGCGTTTGGGTGATAGCTTAAGTGAAGGTGAAGAACTGCAATTTACTGGCCTGCCTTTTTTTGCGCCAGAAATTTTTCGCATGGTTGAATCAGCCGATCCAATGCGCTCCAAACAATTGCGTATTGGTCTAATGCAGTTAGGCGAAGAAGGCGCTATTCAAGTTTTTCGTCCCGTTGCTGGTGGCCCGATGTTACTGGGTGCTTTTGGACAACTGCAATTTGAGGTTGTCAGTCATCGCTTGAAAAGCGAATATGGAGCGGAGGTTCGCTTACTGCCTGCACGTTTTAATTTAGCTCGTTGGGTTAGTTCGGACGACCCACTGATCCTCAAAAAATTTATTCAAGAAAATTCCCATCGAATGGCTGAGGATGTAGTAAACGCACCTGTATTTTTAGCAGCGCATAAATCTGAACTTGATGTTGCTCAACAACGTTGGGAAGCAATTCGCTTTCATGCCTTACGCGAACATGCAGGCTTGGTTTATCAGTCAGCACTGGCAGGATAAAGCGCTGAGTTGTGCGCATTCTGTAAATTAAAGGCTGCTCTTAAGTCTCGCCCTAATGATGGGCCAATAAATATTAATTCCTAAACCTGCTATCACTAAAGTGGCAGCGGCAATTTTCCAAAGCGGCAAAGGTTCACTCAAGAAAATCGCAGCTGAACCGATTCCTAAAACAGGTACTAACAATGAAATGGGCGCAACTACTGCGGCCGGGTGGCGGGCTAAAAGCCAGGCCCAAGCGGCAAACCCAAATAAGGTATTGCCCCAAGACTGCCATAAGATGGCCGCCCATAAGGTGCTGTTAAGGCCGCCTAAACTAGTCTGAATTAAATCCCAGCCCTCAAAGATTAGCGACAGAACAATTAACGGGATGACGCTAAAGATGCTCGACCAAACCACATATGCGAGCATATTGACTTTGCCGGCGTTGCGACTAACCGTGTTGCCTATACCCCATGATAATGCCCCTAGTAATACCAAAGCCAAACCCAGGAAATCAGTATCTTGATCAGTATGGCTTGTAATGATGCCTAATCCAACGAGGCAAACCAACAAAGCGATGAATTGGAATTGACGAATCTGCTCACGCGCAAAGTACATAGCTAGGCCAATAGTAAAGAAGGCCTGACTTTGGACTACCACCGAAGAAAGGCCGGCAGAAATATGGCTTTGCACAGCGATGTATAAGAGGCCAAATTGACCAACGCCTATAAAAAAACCGTAAGCGGCTAGGTTTAACCAAGATACTTTTGGTTTTGGTAAAAAAAAGATCGCCGGTAATAAGGCGAAGACAAAGCGCAAGGCGGCGAATAGTAAAGGTGGCAGAGTAAATAGTGTGAGCTTAATCACCACAAAATTACTGCCCCAAACGGCTACCACTGCTAAAGCCAATAGAAAATGGCTGGTAGGTAATTTTTCATTACCCATGCAGAGGCTTTTGTTGTATTAATTCTGCTAGTCGTTGCGCAAGCATCATGGTTGGTGCTGCTGTATTACCCGAAGTAATAGCGGGCATTGCCGCAGCATCAGCTAATCGTAAACCGTAAATTCCCTTAACGCGTAATTCTGCGTCTAATACCGCCTGCGGATCGTCTTTTGCGCCCATCTTGCAAGTTCCTACCGGATGAAAGATGGTCGTCCCAATATTACGGGCAGCCTCTATTAGCTCAACCTCGCTTTGAAATTGCAAACCAGGCTTAAATTCTTCAGGCTGAAAGGGTGCAAATGCAGGACTACCAATAATTTTACGAGTCAAGGTTAAAGCCTCAACTGCAACCCGACAATCTTCTGGAGTTGATAAGTAATTGGTGGTAATTATCGGCGCTGCGTTGCAATCTGTTGAGTTGATGTGTACGCTGCCTCTAGAGGTGGGCCTTAAGTTACATACACTTGCAGTAAACGCATTAAAGTCATGTAAATTTTCGCCAAATTTTTCAAGTGATAAGGGCTGTACATGGTATTCCAAATTAGCGTGCTTTTGCTCTGGCGAACTATAGGCAAAGGCCCCTAATTGCGATGGTGCCATGGCCATAGGGCCAGAGCGCTTGAAGAGATACTCCATACCAATCATCGCCTTACCCCAAAGTGATTTGGCTTTGGTGTTAAGGGTCTCAAGGTTTTTAATTTTATAAATCATGCGTAGCTGCAAATGATCTTGTAAATTTTCACCTACCCCCGGCAAATCTGCGTGGACTGGAATTCCTAATTGTTGGAGGCGGGGAGCCGCACCAATACCAGAACGCTCTAAAATTTGTACGCTACCAATAGCACCTGCGCATAAGATTACTTCTTGCGTACAAGCTACGGTTTGCAAGTGCTGGCCTTTAATAAACGCTACGCCTTCACAACGCTTAGTAGAGGGATTAATCGTCAGCTTTTGCACCACTGCTTCAGTGATAACGTGAAGGTTCTTCCTGCTGGTAGTGTTTTTTAAAAAAGCTCCAGCAGCATTTAAGCGCCAGCCCGACTTTTGATTCACATCAAAATAGCCCACGCCAAAGTTATCCCCACGATTAAAGTCCTCACTTGCAGGGATGCCCTGTTCTTGCGCCGCCTCTTTAAATATCTCTAAGATCGGCCAATTTAAGCGCTGGCGCTCGACACGCCATTCGCCACCAGCCCCATGCCAGCTATTTTGGCCGCCATAATAATCTTCAAATTCTTTGAATCTGTTTAGGGAAGGTTGCCAGCCCCAAGCAGCATCGCCAGTTTCCTGCGCCCAGAAATCATAATCTGCAGTCTGTCCGCGCATATAAATCATGCCGTTAATGGAAGATGATCCACCCAATACTTTGCCGCGTGGATAAATTAAACTGCGTCCATTTAAACCCGGGTCAGGCGCAGTACGAAAACGCCAATCAGTGCGCGGGTTGTCAATGCAATACAAATAGCCTACGGGAATATGAATCCAGAGGTAATTATCTTTTGTACCGGCCTCTACTAGTAATACGGTAATTGTAGGGTCTTCCGTTAGGCGCTTAGCCAACAAGCAACCTGCACTACCAGCGCCAATAATGATGTAGTCGTATTTTTTATCATTCATGCCATAAACTTCAATTTATTAATTTAAGGCTGAATGGCTCATTAATTTTTTTAAAATTAATTACAATTAAAAATATTAACAAATTGACTTTCGTTTTCTTTAAATGATGCTTTTTTGCCATACTTCACGCAATACGCATTGGCTTGTTCTGTTAACTTCTCCATCGATTCATTGCCACTACTAATTAAGGTAACTTGATTTGAATTAGATGCGTTAGTGAGTATATTGGCACAAGCAGTCATACCAAGGGCAAGAAAAATGGGCGCCAAACGCATTGCCATATTTGTTTTCTGATTCATTTTGCAGTTGCCTTAATTTTGGTTATTCTGATTAATTTTAGCTTGCTCGCTCTTTAGCGCACTGGCTTTGCTAGAATAAGCCGTAATTCGTTGAAAGTGAACCTCAGAAATTAATAAAGGTATGGCATGAAGAAATTGAGCAAAAAAGCAAAGCTCACCATTGGTTGGACTATATTAATGACGGTGATTGGTACCGCAATTTTGCATCAATTGGCTTTTTTCTTATTGGGTTGTGTTTCAATTGCCCTGCTTCTCATCGCCAATCAAATGGGCAAGCTTGACTAATCGCTGCTGGGCACAAGTAAGAAGCCGATTAATACAGCAAATAAGCCCACTATCACACTACCAAGCACATAACTGCTGGCAACTAAAAATTCTTTCTCGCGAATCAAATTAAATGTTTCGAGGCCGAAAGCAGAAAATGTTGTAAAACCCCCCATGATTCCAGTAATCATAAATAAGCGCGACTGGGATGAAAACATTTCAAATTTTAAAATGAGACCGGCTAACACACCAATAACTAAACAGCCGATCACATTGACTAAAAAAGTGCCTAATGGAAATCGCCAGTCTAAGGTTTGATAAAGTACAAGGCCAGACAACTTGAAGCGGCAAACGGAACCAATAGCACCGCCTAGGGCCACTAAAATTATCGGGGGAATAGCCTCAAACATGAATTAAGCTCGCAATTAGTATTAGTACAGTATATAAAAATATTATTCAGGCTATCTTTTGTAAAATTTCTGTTAATACCCTAGATTCATAAGTGGGTCGGCGGCCAATTTCTTCAAAGGGTAGCGCTTGGCGGTTCACCCAGAAGGTGTCAAATCCAAACCACCCAGCGCCCACCACATCCCATGCATTACTAGAAACAAATAAGACTTCCTGCTTAGTCACTGGAAAATGATCTAGTAAAAGTCCGTAAGTTTGGGGCGCTGTTTTAAACAACCGAGTATCTGCTACTGAAATAATTTTCTCTAGATAAGGAGTAAGGTGATTACTATCGACAGCACTCGCGAGCATCTCTTTACTGCCATTCGACAGAATTGCACAGCTGATGCCTGCAACTTGGAGGCCCTTTAGCACTTCTATACTTTCAGTAAAGGCCTCTAACTTTGCATACTGGCCCATTAATTGCGCTTCATTTTCAGGCGTCAGTGGCAAGCCTAAACGTTTACAACTATAGCGCAAGGCCCTTGCTGTAATTTCCCAAAAAGATAAGTAGTATTGGCTCCCGGTTGGGTTTGGATCGCTGATGGTGACTAGACGGGTATATTCAATTTGTCGCTCACGCCATTGCTCTGTAAGCTGCTTCCCCTTAGCAGGGTAAATTACTTCCGCGAGCTGAGCAATCGAATAAACATCAAATAGGGTGCCGTAGGCGTCAAAGGCAATTAATTTATACATTGGCCTATTTTCCTTGAAGTAGCCCACTAAATGCTATTATTCTCGCCTGAGATCACCATCCTGTGCCCCCATGGGGGGATTAATCAAGCCTATCTTCCCAAGCTAGCCTTCCTTAAGCCATCGCTAATATTATTGAGGGCTTTTTTATGGCTGTTGGACAAAACCAAAGAACTAGAAAAAATGATTCTATGCTCACTAAAACTGGGAAACCACGCTTAGGGCCGCTGAATCACGCACAATTAACTAAGTTAATTGAATCATCAAGCAAGCCTAAAGATAAAAATAAACTCGTACGTGCGCTTGCTAAGCAAAAGCCATCTGCAGCTACGCTTGCTGCTGCTGCCGCAGCGATTACTGCCGCAACAAATGCAGCCAGTGCTGCCGCTGCAACTGGTGCACTAGCAGCCAGCGCACCAGTTGCAGAGGCTCCCGCTACGGAAACTGTTGCTCCTGCCGCAGAATTAATACCTATTCCAGCAAGCGAATAACGATTAAGTTTATTAAACCTAATTACAGGCTAAATAGGTTTTTGATTTATTGGTCAGCGTGAGTTTTGCAATTTCGAGGAATTGCTGCTGTAGCTCGTTTTTGATATAGCTACTAATAATAAAGTTCGGCACAATGGTATTTGGCTCGATAAAACTTTGATAAACAAAATTGCTTCCTGTTTCATCTTGTTTTAAGCGCCAAGTACCCTTAAACATTTTGGCGTCACCGGCAATTTGCTTAAAGTCTACGCCTCTAAAAGGGAGCTCGGTGTATTCGATGGTTGTTTTGATGGTGACCGAGAAAAATAAAATAGATTCCTTAATGGTGCGATTGACGATGGCGACTGTGTCTGATTTACGCGTTTCCTCGGACTCAAGTACGCCAGGAATTTTTTTGGCAGCCGCATAATCAGTTAAATATCGATAGGCATCACAATTATTTAATGGGGTCTTAAAGCTGGCATTAATTTCAAATATATCCCCTGTATTGATTACATTCACTTTGACTTGATGATCAAAGCTCTGTGCTAAAGCAAAATGGCTGATGGGCCATAGTAACGCGATGAAAAGACTAGCAGCGAGCTTCATATTAAGGGCGCCTAGTGAAAAGTTAATTACTTATGCAATACCATATATTTTAGGCAAGAATTTTACTTTCTGCTTAAACTATAAATTTAGTTACAAAGTAAGCTTTAATGCCCACTGGGTTTAGATTTATGCTGGTTTACTATCTAATTAATAAATCTTCATTCAGAATAAACATGCGCTTGCCAAGACATCCTCCCATGGGCCCAGAGAAAAATACCCCTGGGGCCCCCTAAAGGAAGGCGAATTTGTATTTGCCATTTTGCGGCTTGTTGCGTAGTATTGCGTAACCCCTATTATTATTAGATATTGCTGTTATCAATAGAACGATCTATTTATTAAATCTGTAGTGAAATAAATTGCGATAAGGAAAAAAATGTCAGATCATAATCAAAAAAATAATTCAGCCGATGAAAATGTTGAAGCACTTTCGCTAGAAAATATCATTGAAAAATTTATTTTTAATAGCCGCTGGATTCTTTCGATTTTTTATCTTTTTTTGGTGCTTACCTTAGTTTTAGTGGCAATTAAATTTCTGCATGAGTTTCAGCATTTTGCGTTTAATTTTTGGGAAGACTCTGAAGCAAAGTTTTTAACTGGCGTGCTTTCGCTGGTTGATAAAACGCTACTAGCAAACTTATTGCTATTAGTTATTTTTTCGGGCTATGAGAATTTTGTTTCTGTTATTGGCGTTGCAAGACGTAGCACTGATCGCCCGAAGTGGATGGGTGGAGTAGATTTTGCCAGCCTAAAGCTGAAGCTGATTGGCTCGATTGTGGCACTGTCTGGCATTAACCTCTTGGCTGCATTTTTAGAAATTGAAACTGCCAATAAGGTTGACTTGGCTTGGCAAATTGGCTTGCATGTCGTGTTTTTGTTTACCGGCGTATTGTTTGCCCTCTCAGAAAAAATTGCATCGTCTGCCGAAGGTAACCATTAGCAAACCTCTGCTTATTACGCTTAAGAGGCATTTGACTTAGGGTGCGGTATATCCAAACTTTATAAAGAGCGCTTGGGCTTGTGCGCTTTGTAAATATTGATAAATCTCCTTTGCTAACGGCGTAGGATTTTTCATTAGCACCATGCGCTGTTTTATTGGCTCATATAGCTTGTCATTTATCACGAGATATTGGGTTTCTTTTGTGAGGGCGGGTGACTGCGCTAAAGAGAGTGCAGTAATACCTAAATCTGCGGCCCCACTCTTAACGTACATCGATGCTAAAGCCACGTTATCTGCAAAGACTAGCTTGGGTTTTGCCAGCTCCCAAACCCCCATGGCCTTTAAATATTGGACTGCTGCCCTACCGTAAGGAGTAAGTTCTGGTTTAGCTAAGGCTATTTTATTAGCTTTATTAATTATCTCTATGAGCCCTTCTTTTTCGGGCCTAAGTGAAAGTCCAGATGACTTATTGGTGATTAATACAATTTTGCCTTGTGCATAAACTTTTCCCTGATCGGCTGTTTTACCTAATTTATATAATTCAAGGGGATATTGCTCATCAGCTGAAATAAATAAATTAAATGGTGCGCCATTTATTATTTGGGTAGTGAAATTTCCTGATGAGCCATAAATAATTTTTATCTCGTCTAATTTAAGCGTATTGTTAGCCGCAATAATGCTAGCAAACGCTTCCTTTAGATTGGCTGCAACGGCAATCGTAGTTGTTTGACTCCGTGCAATGCCGCTAATGGCGTATAAAATAATTAAAACTACAATAGCTTTGGCATGTGGTTTAATCATTTATGAAGTATAGTGCCCCTCCTTAATTTAACTAACTAGCCTTGCCTTATTTATGTTTCCAACTTTCATGTCTGTACGGCAAATAATTACCGCCCGATGGCGGTTAATATTTTCGTGCTTAATGGGGCTATTTGTTGCTTTTTTTTTGCTGCCGGCGCAGACTGTAGATCCTATTTCTCGCTATATTATTGGCTGGAACTTTACTGCCTGGCTTTTTGTTTTATTAATTACTCATTTAATGTTTAGCGCAAATCATGCCTCTATTCGAGCACGCGCTTTAGTAGAGGATGAAGGGCAATATCTTGTTTTAGGCATTACCGTTATTGCAACCATTACGGCCATTGCTGCTGTTATTGTTGAGCTTGCCTCAATTACAGAAATTCATGGTAACTCCCGCCTGTTACATATTGCTTTAACCATTTCTACTATTCTTGCAACCTGGGTCTTTACACAATTTATATTTGCCTTGTACTACGCGCATTTTTTTTATTTTTCATTAGACAATAAAAAAATACAAGAGGGCTTAATTTTTCCTGGAACGCCTCTGCCTGACTATGCTGATTTTTTATACTTTTCCTGCGTGATTGGCACGTCGGCGCAAACTGCTGATGTTAGTTTTTCTAGTAGCGTATTACGCCGCATTGGAACGGTGCATTGTATTTTGGCATTTTTTTTCAATACTACTATTTTGGCGCTGACGATTAATATTGCTTCTGACTTAATTTAGGCCGGCCCACCTTAATATCTTTGCTTTATTTTCATCATTAAAATACAGAGGGCAAATATCAGAGTCAATCCATTAGCAATGATCAACGGCCAGTTTTCCAGAGCAATTCCATAAACAAGCCACAAAGCTACGCCGCTGGCAAAAATGAAATACATTCCCAATGAAATTCCTGCAAGATCTTTGGTGCGAAAAGATTTGATTGCTTGCACTAAAAATGCAGCGGTTGTTAAAAAGGCTGCTAAATGCCCTATAAACTCAATATTGATCATTCTGCTGTTGATTCTATTACACCGCAGCTTATCAGCCTTATGAATTTAATTTTTTGCAGTAATCCTGGCAGTCCGTTAAACAACTATCTGGGTTAGCGCACCAGCTGCGCATAACTACTCCTTGCTTGCTTGACTTAGACTCATCTAAATTATCAACTTTCGCTATTCGCGTCACTTCTTTTAGACTTCTATCTAATTTAAAGAATTTTTTTATTTGGTATAAGCTATGCCAGCTTTTATTCATCATGACCTACTCCTTTCAACTTTTATTTATTGCCTTGAAGTAGTTATTTTCTTCTATTGATCATTTGATCATTTGATCTAGATCAAAGGATTAGCTTGATTTACAGAATTAGGTTTTTTTAAGCGCTTCTATAGACTTAGTAATTCGTATTAAATAGGTAGCAAAAGGCAGTGATTGGGCCAACTCAAAGCCGCCCTGAGCTAGCTTGCTGGCTAGCTGCGGGTCGCTCTGCACCCGTCTAATGGCTTTTTCTAGTTCAGCCAAGTTGCCTACAGGGTAAAACAAACAATTAACTTCGTGTTGCCAGCCAATATGCCTGTAAGGGGCTAGGTCTGCCATCACCACGGGAATTTTCAAATTTGCCGCCTCTAGCGGCGCCAAGGGGAAGCTCTCATCGCCAGAAGGAAAGCAGAATAAATCGGCATTCGCTAATTCAGTATTTATTTGTTCGTGGGGAACGACACCAGCCCATTCATGGCAAGGGAGTTTTTGATTCATGTAACTAATAAATTCTGGGCCAAATGTGTTGGCATGCTGTAAATCTCCAATGAACTTACAGGAAATTGCAGTGTCTTGCGCAATTTTTTCGACTACCTTAGCCAAATCAATTTGTCGTTTTCTTGCATATACAGAACCAACATTGATTACTCGAAAAGTGGAATGCTTGGTGCCCATCTGCATTTCTTTTGCAGCGAGGCGATTTGGGGAGATGCCATTCGGTATAACAACAACCTTATTTTTTGCTAGGCGATAAATAAAACTGTGAAAAACATCAAGTTTCTGCCAATCTGTTTGGAAAATAATTAAGTTGAATTTTGCAAAAAGTCGCGTTAAGTCGCCCGCGGTCATGGTTAAATTATCTAGTAAGGTTTCGCCTTCATGAACCCAAAGGACAACTGGAATACTTGCATTTAGCCTATCGATTTGTGGTGCATCTAATAAAGTATTAATAAGAACTACATCATAATTTTGAAGATCTATATTTTTAACTGGATTAATACCATTAACCTTAAACTCTTCTTGATATAAAACTTTCATAGCATCATTGACTGCTGCGTCTACCGCCCAACCCAATTGATTTACCCAATAATGAATGGTTTTATTCAACATAATTGCCGCGCCATCGGCACCATAGCTGTGGGTTAGAGAGAGGATTTTCATTGGCTTGCTGAAGTTATCCCGATATCAGCTGGGCTTAAATTAGCTCTTGCTTGCTCAATCATTTTACAAAAGACATCTTCTAATTGTGCTGCAAATAATTGGGTATCAAATAACGGTAAGTTTATTTTATTAACTAATATTTTTTGTTTTATTTTCTGTATTTTTTCAGGACTGTTCCCATATTCAATTGCTAAAGTTTCGTAGGTACTTTGATTTTCTGCAATTAACTCTGGCAAGCCAATTGCCTGCAAAAGACTAGCCGATACTCTACCGGGGAAAGTGCTGCCTTGCATTGTCAACAATGGTAAGCCAGCCCATAAAGCATCACTAGCTGTAGTGTGGGCGTTGCAAGGTGAAGTATCTAAAAATAAATCCGCCTGCTGATGGCGGGCAAGATGCTCGGCAAGGGGTAAGCGATTCGCAAAAATAAGGCGCGCTGGATCGATGCCCTGCGCCTTAGCTACATTACATAAATTTTCTTTCGCCACTAAATTATCGGCTAGTAGCCATAAAACGCTACCCTTTACTGTGCGTAATATATTCATCCATGCGGTAAATATTTGTGGGGTAATTTTGTAATTATTGTTAAAACAGCAATAAACAAAGCCGGCCTCTGGCAAGCCTAATTCAGTTCGTGAAAATTTGCAGTTAGCAATTTTGCGTTTGGCATCATTTGCTTGGTATGAATTTGGCAAGTAAGCGATTTTCTCATTATAAAATTGCTTACTAGTAAGCGGTATTACGATGGGATCAGCGACGAGATAATCGATATAGGGGGCTCCTAGAGTTCCTGGAAAACCTAAAAAATTGACTTGTATCGGACTAGGTTTATAAGCAAAAATACCTTGTCGCCCCTTGCCAAAGTAACCATTTAAATTAACTAATATATCAATATCCATTTGGTTAATTAATTGCGCTACTTCTAAGTCTGGTAAGTTGCGAATATCAATGATTTGGTCAAATGCATCTTCTATGCGTGCTCGAATTTCACTACTGTCTGCGACGCCATTATCAAAAGCAATAATTTCAAACTTTGCTCGATTATGATTTTCATATAGCCCCGTCATTAGAATTGAAGTGGCTTGCTCTCTAAATTCCCCACAAAGATAGCCAATTCGAATTTTTAACTTATGCTCTTTTTGAATTTTTTCTGCATGGAAGGTTTGGCGAGGATAAAAATCAGCGGCAAATATTTCGGCGCATAACTGCAAGTCGCGTTCTGATTCTGAAAAGGCCATTAGTCCAAATGGTTCAGCCACCTTATTACCTGCAAGTAGCCCCCGATGAATTTCGTTATATAGCTCGCCTAAGCCCGCCCATTCGCAAATAAGCATTTTGTGGTGCAGCAGTATTCCGAGTAAGAAATTTTCTTGTGGCTTTATTTTGTATGCTTGACTATAGGCGGCTAACGCTTCTTGATATTGTCCTAATTCGCTTAATGTTTTCCCTTTATTAAACCAAGGCTGAATAAAATTTGGCTCAATCTCTATTGCTTTGTCATAGCAAGCTAAGGCATCGTCGATTTTACCCAAATGATCGAGACATTTTCCATAATTTACCCAGGCATTCACGTTATCAGGCGCTAATTGAGTTGCTTTAAGATGATGCTGTAATGCTTCGCGCTCCTGCTGAGAGTCTGACAGGGCTTTGGCTAAGTTGTAATGTAGCTCACTATCATTGGGCGCAATTTTCACTGCTTTTTTAAAATATTGAATTGCTTCAGTATGTCTTTTTGCTAAACCACACACTACCCCCATTAAATGAAGGGCGGCACTATTTTTAGGTTGCGAGCGAATGCATTGCTGCAATAAAGATTCCGCACCAATGAGGTTGCCATTTTCCAATGCCATGATGGCTTGATAAAATAGCGGGGGGGTTTGAGGATTCACTAATCTATTCGCATCGATTTTTTTGTCATTATTACAGCTGCTCGCCTTCTTTGGGCTAAAGACGTTATTAAACCAAGGCTAAAGCCTCGATCTCAATTAAAAAACCATGATGCAATTCGGGCACGGGAACTACGGCTCGTGCTGGCAGAGCGGCATCAGCCCATTGGGCATAGATTGTATTAAAAAGAGGCCAGTATTTAATATCAGTAATGTAAACACGTACCTGTACTAGGTTCTCGATCCTCGAACTGGCTGCTTCTAATGCGGCCTGTAGGTTAATCAATACTTGATTGGCTTGATCTTCAAAGCTAGCGGAATTCAATTGCTGGCCTGCTGCTGTAATCGGTAGTTGTCCGGAAATAAAGGCCATCCCATTGCTAACCACGACATGGCTGTAATGCCCTCCCGGAGGGGCCATCGTCTTTGGATTGCAGTACTTAATCTTTGACATCAGCAATTACCAGCCATAAAAACGCTCCCATGCGGGGCCAATCACATACTGATCATTAATGGGATGGTAGGTAGGAAATTGGGCTCCGGTTGCACAAGCATGATTAGGCAAAATGCGTAATTGTGTACCCACGGGAAAGCGGGATGTGATGGCTTGATCGTTATCTGTCTTAACTTGGCTTAAGATGCCGTGCTCCTGATTTGCGGCGATGAGTTGATAACCCTCAATTACGATGCCACTTGCATCGCAAACTTGCCCATATCCATAATCAGTTAATTGTTTTTGCGTGCCTCGATCGCGGCTCATTGCCATCCATCCTGCGTCTACAATTGCCCACCCTTTATCTACTTGGTGGCCAATCACAGTAGTTAAAACACTGAGCGCAATATCGTTTATAGAACATACTCCCACGTTTGACATTACTAAATCATAAAAAACATATACTCCCGCTCTTACTTCAGTTACGCCCTCGAGCTGCTGTGCTGATAGTGCAGTGGGGGTTGAGCCAATGCTGACATTGGGGCATGGTAGGCCAGCAGCGCGCAGTCGGCTTGCTGCCAGTACACAAAGATTACGCTCTTGTTCAGCCAACATTTGTAGTGCGGCTGGGGTATTGAGGTCATAACTTGAGCCAGCATGGGTCATTACTCCGCCTAAGGTTTTTTTATGCCGATTCAAAATGTGGCCAATAGTAATTAATTCTTCGCCCTCGGGCTTCACACCTGAGCGATGACCATCCGTATCAATTTCAATCCAAACTTCAAAGGGCAATTTATGTGCCGCAGAGTAAGCCATGATGGCAGATGCAGACTCAACACTATCCGCAATAATTTTTAAAGCACATCCCCGCTGTATTAATGCAGCTGCCTGGTTTAATTTTGGCGCAACCATGCCTACTGCATACAAAATATCGTTGATACCAGCAGCAAAAAATTGCTCCGCTTCTTTAAGGGTGGAGACAGTAATCCCTTTAGCCCCAGCAGCAATTTGAGCTTGAGCAATAGCAATACATTTTGTGGTTTTTACATGAGGCCTAAAGGCAACGCCCAAATGATTCATGCGTTGCTGCATCGTTTGAATATTGTGCGTCATCCGAGTTGTATCGACTAATGCCGCGGGCGTAGTCAGCTCATGGAAGTGCATTATTCAATTTTTTGCTTTAAATAGTTGATAACCCAAGCTGCATCGCTATCGCTTGGAAATATAGGGTAGTGCACGGCTTCAATTACGCCATTATTGACAATCAGCGTTACTCGCTTTAATAAAGTCATTCCTGCAGCAACAAAGGAGGGCATATTTAATGCTTTTTGAAATTGATAATTCATATCGCTCACAATTGGAAAAGGGAGATGCAAGCGCTCGGCCATTTCTTTTTGATATTCCGGCGTTTGTACGCTAAGGCCCAGTACCGCTGCGTTCAGTGCTTGAAGTTCTTGGTAATGATCTCTAAATGAACAGCTTTGGGGGGTGCATCCCCTCGCGCCTGGAATTTGATCCCAGCCATCGGGCAGAGCTATATTGGGCTGCCCCGTCATTGGATAACAATAGATGACTAACTTACCTCCAACCTCGCTTAGTGTAATCGTCTCGCCATTCGTAGCGCTTAATGAGACTGCCGGAAGCCGCATTCCTATTAAATGATTAGTTGCACCGTCATCTTGAGGAATAGGCAGATCTGCGGGCAGTTGATTGTAGTTAGTCATGACAAATTTAAATGTAAGTTACGCCTTTGGATTCATGCGATAAAAGACCAATAAGTCATTTCTTTGAATCGGTTCAGCTAGATCGGCCTGAATATCGTTCAAGAAAGCGGCAAAGTCAGCGGTATCTTCTAGGGAAGCTGCATCGGCTGCATTTTCCCAAATACCAAAGCCTTCAATATTATTTTGCGCTTGATTACCAACAATAATGACATCGTGTAGATCGGGGTGATGTGCCATGACTTGCTCTGCAAATTGATGATAGCGATCGCATACTTTTTTGAAGGACCCTGGCTTTGATTTTAGTGATATGTGGCCAACATGTGACATAGATATGCTTTCTTTAAGTTAGTAATAAAATTGCTCGGTGGATCAATTTAAGGGTGATTGACTACTTTACTATAGGAATGCTATCGGCAACTTAATCCAGGGCACTATTAATCTTAAATCTCAACTAATGAATATTACCTATTCCCGTGCAACCCAAATTTCTGTTAAAGAAGCGATTGATCTTTATGTTAGATCGACACTTAGTGAAAGGCGCCCAATTCATAGTCATCAGATATTTGAGAATATGTTCAAGCATGCCAATTTAATCGTCTCTGCATGGGATGAGGATAAGCTCGTTGGTATTGCCCGCTCATTAACCGATTTCTCCCATGTTACCTATTTATCAGACTTAGCGGTAGATGTTCAATACCAAAAGATGGGTATTGGGAAAGGGCTAATAGAAGGGACGAAATTGAATCTAGAGCCTGGGTATATGTTGGTTCTGCTGGCCGCACCTAAAGCAAGGGAATACTATGGGCCTCTTGGCTTCGAACAGCACCCAAGCGCGTGGGTACTTAAGAAAGCGCTTTAAATACGATGAACATCATCTAGCGTATTTAATTAATTCTGCATAATCTTCTTCAAAAACCTCACCAACTTCTTTATAAATCAACTTATTTTTTGAGTCGATAATCAGCAGTACGGGTACTCCACGAATTTTGCCAATTGCTTGATTGAGCTCAGCTGTCATCATTGCCGCCGGAAAACTATATTGGTTTTGTCGCATATATTCTTTGGCAATGGCCGGCGTTTTATCAATGGAAATAGTTAGGATATTCATTGATCCAGGAGAGATTTGCTTCGAGAATTTTTCTAGGTAGGTATTTTGGCGCTTACAAAATGGACACCATGATGCCCATAATTGAATGAGCGTATTTTTTGTATTATTTTTGGGGATTTCAAAATAAGTGCCATCTAGGGTTTGTATCTTTTCTAACGGCAGTGTTTGACCAATCTCGATTGCTATTACTGCGCTCGGAATTGCAAAAGAAGCGATAAAAATAAAAACAGCAATACGAGTTTTGATTGGCCTTAGCATTTTGGGTATTGAAATAGAGTCGATTCAATTGACACATTAACTAATGCTTAATGTACTCCAAAAGACACCGCCAAAAGAAAAAATCTGTATGGGCAGCGCAATATTGGCATTCGGTAAGGCGACACTAATCCAAACAGGCCCATGAAGTCTCAAATAATTGGCGCAACTTCTGCTCCATGAGGTCTTTTATATCGGTTATAAGACCACATATATTGATTTGGTTTGGAGATGATCATCTCCTCAAAATATTGATTCATCAGACCACAGGCTTCGTCTAAACATAAGGGGTAGCTTTCTATCATTAGCCGAGTCTTTATGAGCCAACCTTTACCAAGCCTAAGCCTTTCGGCGCTGACGAAAAGCGTAGCCACATTGGGTTGTCGAGCTAATTTTGCTGGAAAGGAAGTGGTGTAAGCGTATTGATTAAAAAATTTAGCCCAGACTCCATCTCCTGCGCTAGGGACCTGATCAGCGAGGATACCAACCACCTCGCTCTTCAGTAATGCGCGTTTGATTTTGCGCACACCACTAAGATTTGCTTCAACAAATTCCATTTGGGGATGCTGACGTAATTTAAGTATTAACCTATTAAGCCAGAGTTTTCGGGACGGACGGTACATTACAGTAGCTCTCATGTGCTGAGCAAAAATTCTTGGCACTATTTCAAAACCGCCTAAATGGGTGGCTAAGATAATTAAGCCCCCATCACTTTTAGACAATGCAATAATTTGCTTCAAGTGTTCAACGCTTGTTTTTACGATAGATGCTTTGGGGTGCCCCCAGATCCATAAAGTATCGGCATAAATCATTCCGGATTCGATAGCTGCTCTCCAGGGGCTAGATTTAAAGCCGGAGTAATGTGCCGCACTGAGGTGATTTTTATTTAAGCGCCTTCGATAATGCGCAGAGCTTAAATAAACTGACAACCCTATGCCGGCTCCCATGACCTGCAAAACAGCCAAAGGTAGGGCACTAAAAAGACTCAATATGAATTACAACATTGGCCATTCTAGACCTTATAAGAATAACTGCTTAAAGACGGTTTTGAGGTGCCGGGCTGAATCGAACCGCTGACACAAAGATTTTTTATTCAGTCTTTTGGCGCTTAGCAATTTCTCTATTGATTTCCTCAAGCATAGATTTATTTGGCGAGATCCAATAGCCTCCTGATTTATTCACCATGTAAGTTAATGCTTCAGAAAATTGCTCAACTGATAACTCTTTCTTGCCACCTCTTAGCGGCATTGCTCTTACGCCTACATAACCATGTGCAGTAATGATTATCTGTCCTTCGCTAATTAATTTTTTCCAAGCATTTTGATCGCCTATTTTTGGAGCATTTGCGACTCCTGAGCTATGGCAAGCAGCACAGACCTCTTTATAAATGTGTGCGCCACTAGCATTTTTTTCTTTGGCAAAAATAGACGTGGAAAAAACTAGGGTAATGATTAAGCATAGGGTGAATTGAATCTTCATTAATAAAGCCTTAAAACGACAATAATTATTGAGTTAATGTAGGTAAAGAGCCGCTGACTACGAGATAAAAACAATACGTCCATACGATAGCTAGACCAGTGCCAACCCAATACATTGGGTACCGAATTGCTTGCTCTGGCATGCCTTGTTTATTTCCAGTAACCATAGCCCTCACTAAATTTTCTTTTTGTAAAAAGCTCATGATGATTGCAGCGGCTATATGAATCACAACAATAATTAACGTGAGATTGGCAATTGCTTCATGTGCTCCGTTCATGAGGTCCCCAAGAAACTCTCTGACGCTCCAATAGCCGGTTAAGCCAATGAGTAGGATCAACACCATCAATGAAATCATTGCCAAAGCGCCCGCGGGATTATGTCCAATCCCAGGATGTTGGTTGCCTGTTAATAGTGACTTGATATGACAAATCGTTTCTACAGGGCCTTTAATAAACTGAGTAAAACGAGCATACTTAGTGCCAACTATTCCCCAAATGATTCTAAACAGCACTAAGGCGCAAGCGGAGTACCCAAACGCATAGTGAATCATTTGCTGCGCCTCACTTTCAGAAGTGAGCCAAGCGCCCGTAAATGAAACCACCAAAAGCCAATGAAAGACTCGGACAGGAAAATCCCAAACTAGAACTGTTTGTTTTGGCTTAGAAGAAATCATTTTGCTGGTATCCGAATATTGTCTTCATTAAAAATGCCTTTGGCGGCATCCGTATGACAAGCAGCACAATTGGCTGGACTCTTAACCCCCGCTCTTTTCCAGACCTCAGCCCTTACCTCATCATGCTTACGAATAAACCAAGCAGTTTTAGTGATGCGATTCTCTGGAGCAAAAGCCGCATACTTTTGCTTTGTAGCGGCATTTTTAAGTAGCCACTGAGTAATTTCAGATTCAGTTTTCGCATCAAGGCTTGCGTCTGTACCAAAATGCTTATCCAGACCAGACATGATATTTTGCCAATTCTTCTGAGTCAATAATCCGGGCGGGTATGCCATGTGACAGCTAGCACACTCTGCCTCATATGACTTAGGAGTATCAGCTGGCATGGCCATTCTTGCTGCAGAAGCTGGTATTGCTAATAAGGCTAATAATGATAGGAGAAAGTAGGTTTTCATAAGCGCCCTATTTAACCGTCAATAGCCAAGAGAGTACATCGGCTTTTTCTTGGGCGGCGCACTCCCGACCGAGTACATCATTACAGTTGCGCTTAAACCACTTTTCAACCTTAGCTTGATCAGTAAATCTATCAAGGTTGCTATTGGGCGATAAAGGCTTAATAAGCTTACCTGTAACGATATGCTTGGTATCGTGATTGGGGGGGGCTTCATGACAAGAAGCGCAACTCCACTCTTTGCCATGTTTCGCATTAAATAATTGTTCGCCGCGAGCTGAAGATGCCTTGCCGGACTGAGACTCGTATCCCTTTAATAAATCTTGCGGGCTTGCTGCAACAGCCGCCCCAATTAAACCAAGAAATGCCAAAACTAAAACTATTTTTTTCTGCATGCTACTTTATCCGATATATCTAACTTTTTAAGTATGCACTCATTAAGTGACGTAATATGAGTATTAAAATAATAATGAACTTCTTTCATGATTTAGATCAAATAAAGTAGGGGTGTCTTAAACCACATTGACTAACGCAAATATGTGAACTAGATGCGTCCTTTTATATAGCATCATTGCACGCAAAAAATAACTTTGCGCCCCGCAAATAAAAAACCACCCGCAGGTGGTTTTAATGTTTCTTGGTGGCCCGGGGCGGAATCGAACCACCGACACAAGGATTTTCAAATATTCTCCGATAGGCCGCTTTCGCTTTGATTTCAAGGGCTTGAGTCACCAGTCTCGACTTGTCAAAAAATTGTGCGTCCTTGTGCCGGTCAAATTTGGCAATGAAATCAGAATCATGCGAGGGGCAATTTTTCTGTGTGTGCAGATTGTGTTGCCATTCCTGCGCCAGTCAACCACCATAGTGTCTTGTAATGTCGTTTTAAACGACATTACAAGTTGCTAGAATCTAAGAAACGTCGCTTAAATAAACACTCAGCCAGAACAGGGGTCGCCTGACTCTATTTCTTATTAACTAACGAAACGCCTAAGACTGCGATAAGGCCGCCCACGGCCATTGAAATTAATATCGGCTCGCCAAGTAATATTGCCGAAAACAGAACACCAAATGCCGGAACCAAGTTAGTAAAAATTGCTGTGCGTGATGGTCCTACCGTTTGAATGCCTTGGTAATACCAAATAAATGGGAGAACAGTTCCAAAAGCACCTAAGTAGAAAACTGAAGTCCATACACGCCAATCTAGAAGCATCCAATCAATATCTTTGAACTCGCGAACAGCGCCAATACTTAAAAATACAAATCCCCATAAAGTGCTGTAAGTAGTGGTAACAATAGGTGAAAGCGTCTCTAAGACCTTGCGTGAAATTAATGTGCAAGTGGCCCAACTCAAAACAGCGCCAAGCATCATTAATTCGCCCAACCCAAGTGATTGACTGATATCGGCAATGCCCCCAATCAAATCGCCACGCGTAATCACAACAATGGCGCCAAGAAGCGCAACCACGATGCCTATCCAACGACGCAAGCCAAGCCTCTCACTAAAAATGAGACCTGCCAAAATAGCAGTCACGATTGGAGTAAGACTTACAAATAAAGAGGTGCGCCCTGCAGGCACTCTTGCTAATGCGCCAAAAAAACAGATGTTGTAAAGAAAAATACCTGTAAAGCCTAAAACGGCAGTTAGCAATATTTGCTCGCGATTTAAGCGTGGCAACTTTCCTTCCATTTTTACCGCAACAATTACCAACAATATTGACGCAACAAAGAACCTGCCAAATGCCGCGGTCATTAATGGCAAGGACTGGGCCAGAAACCTTCCCGCGATAAAAGTTCCGCCCCAGAATGCAGCAACCATAACCAGCTTGAATGCCAGCAAAGGCGTCATTACTGAAAGATTGGCTATTTTCATTTTCGAAGAATACATTACGAGAACTAATGCCAGCCCAAATGTAAAACCACCCGAAGGTGGTTTTACAATTCATACTAAATTGGTAAACAAGTCTAACTGCTTATTGGCTCACCATATTTATTAGCATCCTTCTCACCATCAGATACAAACCAAACAATAAGCAGAATGATGCCGATAATTGTGAAGGCGAGTAGCTGCCACCATCCACTTCTGCCAGTATCATGCAGCCTCCTTGCACCAACAGCGATGCTTGGCAGCAATAATGCCAAGGAAACTAGGCCAGTAAGCATGTTGCCAGAGTCTCCCAGAGTTAGACTACCAACGATTGATGCTCCCCAGGTTAGCAGTATTTGAAACAAATAAAACCACCAATATTCACCTCTAGTGGCCCTGCCTTGAAAATTTGCGTATTTTCCCATGCATGATGCAATAGCTTGGCTAAATCCCATATCATCTCCCGTTAAATTTATATTTCTTTGTAGTTATATCTTATAATAACTATAACTAACCCTGCCATGAGACTCGTTGCCCTATTCTCACCGAGACTAATGGGGTCTAATCCTGTCGGGCCTTAAAAGAAAATAGCCCAACAAGTGGGCTATTGAGATTCTTGGTGGCTCGAGGCGTAATCGACCAGGGCCTAGGAAATCCATCCACCTAGCGCTGATACACCATTACATTAATGCCACACGCCATCGGTACTTGAATAATCGAAAGAGATAGGTTGGCAGGCTGAAACATGGGGAAATTAGAGACCTCTACTATTAAATTTTTGGTATCCTGAATCTTTCTATTTCAACTTATTTTCCCTTGAGTATTTACTGGCTATCACTCTTTTTGGCAGGTTTTGTGGAGATTGGCTTGCCGCTTGGCTTAAAGCTCTATGGCCTCCCTAATATGAAAATATGGGGCATCGTTTTGGCCCTTATTAGCACGACGCTAAGCGGAATACTTCTCTTGTTTTCACTTAAGGAAATTCCTATTGGAACAGCCTATGCCATATGGACTTCTATTGGCGCTGTTGGCACTTTCACTATTGGTGTTCTAGTTTTTGGAGACCCTAATATTCCGATACGCTGGTTTGGTGTTGCATTCATCTTACTTGGAGTTATTTTGCTAAAGATTGGATAGCCAAGCCCATAAAAGAAAATGCCCTGCACGAAGCAGGGCATTATTTAAATCTTGGTGGCCCGGGGCGGAATTGACCAGGGCCTTAGGAGACTCTCATCCTACCTCTAGACTACTTCCAGCTAAGGTTCAATTTCTTATGCGAAGCGGCGCAATCTCTCAAATAGAGATTAATGAGGCTTTGATAAGGAATGCCAACCTCTTCTGATACAGATTTGAAGTAGCTCACTGAATCCTCATCCAATCTAATAGTAATGGGCTTCTTAAGCATGGAAGCATATGGATTTTTACGAGCTTTTGAGAAATCATATTCTTTACGCATCTTCATCACCTTTAATAAGCTTTTGACTCTTTAGGGCTTGCCTTACGAGCCGAAATAATACGAACGACATTGCCCTCGCTTCGATAACAATGGCAAACCAAAATCACACGAAGAGAATGGCTTACGCCCAGCAAAATAAATCTGTCTTCATCCTCCGAATGATCGGGATCGGAAATTAACTTAGCACTTTCATCATAAAACACCGATTTTGCTTCTTCAAATGAAACGCCGTGTTTTTTCAGATTGGCTGAAGCTTTTCTGGGCTCCCATTCAAATCGCAATGAAGTCATATGTACATTGTACATATATCAATTAGAAGAAGCAAGTCCGCTCGATCAAAAGAAAATGCCCCGCACGAAGCAGGGCATTATTTGAGTTTGGTGGCCCGGGGCGGAATCGAACCAGGGCCGAGGATGCCTTATCCAAGCTCTGATTCATTAAAAGCATCTCTTATATACACAGGCAAATCTATTGAGGGCGGTCTAAAGCCCGACTGGTAAAACATGTCTCCAATATGGCCGCGATGAAATGCTTTGTGATTACAGATGTGAATCAGAATGTCGCCTCTTGTCATTTCTCCAGCACTGCCATCAACAAAGGAAAAATGAACCTTTTCATTAAGTAGCGACTCACTCATCGTGTCGGCATATTCAATATACCAATCACCCATTTCATTCAACTTCTCCGCCAGTAACTCCAAAGAATCTGGCGACTCAGTAGTGCGAGACTTAAATCCGTGATCCATTCCAAGTAAATGGGCTCGCCATATTTGATCAACAATGGCGACATGTGCCAAAGCGAATGACATTCCGCCAAATGCCGCGGCACGCTGTTTAGTCACTTCCTCAGAAGGTAGGGCGGCTATGGCGTCCAAAAGCATATTGTTTGCCCACTTGTTATAGCGTGTGAGCATTCGGATATTTCGAACAGCAGACATATGGCCTCTTTTGGATAAGTCAGCACAGTCTAACAAATGAAAAAACCACCCGAAGGTGGTTTTGGTGTTTCTTGGTGGCCCGGGGCGGAATCGAACCACCGACACAAGGATTTTCAACTCCCTTGCTAGACTCGACTTCACTTTAAAAACAAGAGGTTGTACCACCCCCTCATTTTTGTGTGCTAACTGTGTTGAGGAAAATCAAAGGGTTGAGTGCGTTTGTGTGTCAGCGTGTTTTAAACAGTTCAACAGCGTGATTTGAAAAAAGTATTTTTGCTATACCTCTCATCCCCACAACCATTCTTTTTTAAAACACACTTACTCGACGCAAAACCCCCACAAATCGACGCATTTTTGGTTATTTCATCAACGAGGGATTTGCGTTTGAGGGTTCATACGACTCTTACTTAATCGTTCTTGTTCCCTTTGACGCTTCTGACGTTCCTTCTCATTCTTCAATGCTAACTTCGATTTCTCAACATTCTGCTTCAACGAATACACACGGTACTGTTGGGGGTTGAGAGGCTTTATGGGTTTAATCATCTTTGCGAACTCAAAAAATCTCATTTACTACTCCTTAAATAACCCGCCTCTCTAAATGTTGTTTAAAACAACATTATTTGATGAACCCCTCTCGCAAAGCACCGCTTACTGATTCGATTTGAGTATCTAACTCTCCTCCCTCAACTGCGGATTTCACAAGTTCCAACGTGCGGATAAGTTCATCTGCGTTAGCAACTTCAATAGCGGTTTTACCTTTTGCTAACTCAATCACTTTGGCACCGTATCGAATATTTAGACAAACCTTTCCGTTATCCGACACAAACCACCACTGACGTACCCTCTTATCCATTTCGACGCTACGTGTAATGCCGTTGATGTCTTTAATACTTTTGAACTTCTTTGTTGTAAATGTTTCTCCAACTTTCTGTGCTTTTGCTAACTCAATCTGTTCCCATATACGCTTTGATAACTTGTAGCGTCTATGAAGCAAGGGGGACACATTAGTAGGTTTTTTAGCAGTCGTTAGTTTTAGATTCGAAAGAATAGTCATTTATTTCTCCACTTGTTTAAGTGTTTTAACTGTATGTTCGTACCCCAAACTTGAACAACCTCTTTTAGTTGATACATCTCAACCTACCAAATATTTAGTCAGATTTAGCAATGATTTCTTATCACTTCACTAAATATCTATATGAATCAGAAACAAATAAACGTATTGCGAACCACTTGGTTTAAAGAAAACGGATTAAGCGAAAAGAAGTTTTCTTCAACCGACGTTCATTTACTTAAGGCACAGAAAACAGCACATAACCTTTTAGAACATCAATCACACCTACTGACTAATACACAAACAATCAAACTTAAAACATTTATTCATTCAATGAAAAACCCACAACTACAAAAGAAAATAAGCAAAGGCACCGCATACGCAGTATTGAATATTCAAAACAAGATAAACAGACAAAACTACCAACTTAAAAAATAATGAAGATAAGCCACTTCTAAAAAGGGTACAAACGAGGGTTGAAATATGACGGCTAATGACCCCTCACTTGTTGGAGACTGCTGTAAAAGTTTCTAACGTATAAGTGGATGCCGCAAGATTTCTCACAAAGCAAACCAATGCTGAAGTGAGTTGAAAGTTCTAATACATCCGTCTTTCATTAAATCTTTTTACAGCGTGTGAGGTGGGCTTTTTACCGTAAAGCACGATGCGACGACTATAGTGAGTATTCATCTCTCGCTATAGCCGTCGTATGGATGAATCATTCTCCGTAAATGAAAAGAACCTCAGCAACTGCGTTGCTATCGGCTTTCTTCTTATATGTAATAAAGGAGAAGAAGAAATGTGTGAAGCAGAAGCGAAGCGAATGCGAAACACAAGCGAACTTTAGTTCGCTTATACATAACCCCATAGGTTGTAAATCACCATAGGGATGATTTTTCTGATACCGCAAAAAACTGCGTACCCAAAATTTCTCCATTACATATGAGATTTCTGTATAAGTTTGTAGCAGTACATCAAATACCTTCTACAAGCGGTTTTTATTCCTTCTTTGTACTCAGACACCCAACTTCAGTTTTCGACAGCTTATAGCGTTGATTTGACTGTGGCTCTTTGACTACAGCGTAAATACAGTGAGTAAAGATTTCTCTACAAATCTTTTCACGTTTTGTAAGTCATTGATTTTTGGAAAGTCTTTTTTCGGTAGGAATATTTCCAATAAGAAAACATACTAATAACAACAAAATCTTATATGGAGGTAGAAAATGTCCCAAGCAAAAACTCTTACTCAATCAGAACTTGAACAAGTGCTTCGCTACATCAGCACAAAACAACGCTACAGCATTAGAAACAAAGCAATGCTACTTACAAGTTATTGGAGTGGTATGCGTGTAGGTGAAATAGCCGCTTTGCGTATATGCGATATTAGAAATGAAGATGGGACTATTAAGAATGAAGTCCGACTATCTTCTAATCAAACAAAAGGGAATTATGGAAGAACCGTCTTTATCAACGATAAGTTGCGTGAGGAATGGGGAAACTACTTAAAGTTTCACAAACCCAAAGATTTAACTAAACCACTATTTTTTACTGAGAAGAAGCACGGATTTACTGCGAATACCTTAACTCAATGGTTCTTTTGGTTGTACCGAAAGGCGGGTGTTAGTGGTGCCTCATCACATAGCGGAAGACGCACCTTTATTACTTCACTTGCTAATAAAGGTATTGGGGTTAGGGTATTAGCAAGTCTTGCGGGACATCGCAGTATTGCTATCACTCAAACCTATATTGATGTAAATGATGAAATGAAGCGGAAGGCTGTTGAGTTGGTTTAGTTGTTTAAAACAACATTAGGGAAATACTCCCCTACCAACATTTTCGATTCTTTTTTCTGCTTGCTTTATATATCTACCAACTGTAGCCGCCATTCGATTTCTTTTGATGAGTTTTTCACCATTAGTATCTTTTGGTTCGGGCATTGAATCTGCTAATAATCTTTTAGCAACACCAATCTCCCACAACTTCAACTTCTTATCCCCCTCTCTTGTATTTTTGTACAAGTCATAGACTTCCAATCCAATACGAAGGTTATCAATAGTGAAGTTTTGATTGATTGGGTACTTTGCTGTACTTTTTCCAAACTTTTGAACGGGACGTCCTCTTTCGGTTGTATGTCTTTTTTTAAGTATTTGATTGAATATCTTTTTGATAGATTTTTTATCCATACCCAATGAAATCTTAAGAATCATTAAATCTTCTTTATCCCACTCATTGGGAATCTCATCTTTACTTTGAATCTCATCGATTCGTATGTCTGAACGCTTTTCAGCAAACAGTGGAACAGCTTTTACTCTCCACCACTCCCTAAAACTTTCTCCCCTTACATCCCCAAAATCTTTATACAACTCAGATAACTTTCCCTTACCTTCGTTTTCACAGCACTCCAAATAGTCGTTATTTCTTCTTAAATACTCCCACCACCAATAGTAGGGACTCATCTGTTGATACGTCGCAGTCTTTCGGTTGTGCTTCGTCCCAAAAGTCGGATAGTTCGCAAAAAACTTTACCATTTTCTTAACATCCAAAATAAACCATATTCGTTAGCCATCGGAAAAAACGTCTAAAAAACCTATACTACATATGTGGTTGCGGCACATATTCTTAACATTTAATAGGAGTTTAATATGGAAACTTTAGTAAAGCAAACAGCAGTTCAAAACCCAACAACTTCACAAGAAGTTGTTTTAAACAACATTCCACAAAACACCGCTTCAGCGAAACAGCAGTCTTTAAATCTGCTTGCGAAGTTAAGCGAAGAACGTCAAACGTGGGAATCCACTGTTTATCGCACCTCAAACGAAATGTTGTACAGCATCCTTCAAAGTTGCTACACAGCAGAGTATGGGATGCGTGGGGGTGAAACAGAAGCAAAAGAACGACGTGAGGGTTTAAAGGCGTTCGCATCAAAGTTAGGATTCACCTTCAAAGACTCAACCCCCACTATGAACCGTATCGTTCAGTGCGTATTTGGTGCTGTAAAGCGTTCTCGCATCACTACTTACAGTTTGGTACTGCGTGAAGCGAAAAAGCGGAATATCGCTGTTTCTGATATTCCACAGTTCATTACTGAGAATGGGGGCTTACAAGAAATCCGTTTGTCAAAGTCGGACAAATACGTATCCCCAAAACAAAAGGTAGAAAAAGCGAGTGGAACTATTGCTTCAAAGACGCTTGCTACTGTTTCGAGTCAAACGCTGAGTCAAATCGTAGATGTAGAGAAAGTAGGGGAACTGTGCGTTTTATTAGCAACTCAAAACGCTGATAACACTTTTACTGTCAAAGCAGTTTCATACGGTAAGACAGCAGTAAATGCTACGTTGGTTTCTGTATATGGAATGTCTGTATCAGAAATGAACGAAGCCGCACGTCAAACAGAAGCCGCTAATGACAGCACCATTACAAGCGAAATCGTCAATCAAATCGTAAGCACAGTCGTATAACAATGTGAGGGGGGGGTAATACCCCCTCCTTCTAACTATTGGAGGAATATATGAATCTACTAATCGACTTAAACGCATATCAACCAATCTCAATCAATGACATTATCTTCGGTAGCGAGGAAGGTAAAGCACGTATTTTTGAAATCGTTGAAGGGAGAAAGACTTTCCCTTCAAACGGAAAAAATGGGATTCTTTTGTATGGGGTATGGGGTAGCGGCAAAACTACATTAGCAAAGATGCTACCGACAGCGATTGAATCAATCAAAACCAACAAAGAACTATGTGATTTTGATTTCATTCAATGTAAGCAAGGTATGAACGGTGCTGAGTTGATGAAACGTATTGAAAATCAATCAATGTTGATTTCATTTAACCATAGCGGCTACCACTATTTCATTTTGGACGAAGTAGATAATCTAACCGAAGCGGCACAAGCATCACTTAAAGCGGCTATGAATACAACTCAAAGTATCTTTATTTTGACAACCAACCATATAGATAAGATTGAACGAGGGGTAGTAAATCGTTCTATTCGAGTGGATATGTGTGGTGCGTCAGCGAGAAAATGGCTTCCGTATGTAAAAGATATTCTTTCGGAAAACAACATAGAAGGAGTATCTGATGCTGACTTGTTAAACCTTATTGAAAGTTGTAATGGTTCAGCAAGAGACATAATGGATTCTCTATCAACGATATTTGCGAGAAAAATCGAACGGCAAATAGAAGAATCTGTTGAGTTGTTGTTTTAAACAACATATATATATATTCAAACCCACCTATACGGTGGGTTTTTTTATTGATACCATTCTTATAGTTTTTAATACTTTTGAATATTTCAATGACAAACGAAACCAACACCGATTGGGAGAATATCCCACACACCAACCCAAACGCTAAGGTTAAATCCCATAGACGTGCTGTTGATACGTTAGCAATAAGACTTAAATCCGCATCCATTCGAAATGCCGACGTAAGCGGTGTATTTGAAATAGCAGACATTCCGCAACC
>CANKKB010000006.1 GCA_947482555.1 Burkholderiaceae bacterium
ATGAAAAGTGGCTTAGCCGCATTTGTTATCGCCGCCATCAATACCGCAGGACAAGCAAAAAAGTCGGGCGGTATTCGCTTAATTATTACCGCCGGCGAAGAAATTGGTTGTGAGGGTGCATTTTATATAGCATCGCAACAAAAGGCACTTGATTTTATCGGGCCAGTAGGATGTTTTATCGTAGCTGAGCCTACCGCTAATGAGCCGTTGATTGGCCATAAGGGAGCATTTTGGCTTCGCGCGCGAGCCGAAGGTAAAACTGCCCATGGCTCAATGCCGGAGCGTGGCGATAATGCTTTTTATAAATTAGCACGGGGCGCATTAGAGCTAGAGCATTTTGAGTTTGATAATGAGCCTCACGCATTAATGGGGCAAGCTACGCTAAATGTTGGCACCGCTAGTGCGGGGTTAAATATCAATTCTGTTCCCGATGCCGCTGAAATGACGATTGATATTCGCACCGTTGCTGGGCAAAATCATCGGCATATTTATGGCTGCCTTTGCAAGCGACTGGGCGCAGATATCAAACTTGAAACAATTTTAGACATCGAGTCTTTTCATACCCCAGCATCCGATCCATGGGTTCAACGTGTATTTAAATGCTGTACGGAAATGAATGGGCAGACACCTTTAGTCAAAACAGTTTCTTACTTTACCGATGCATCTGCATTAAAAATACCCATCGGTGATCCACCTACGGTAATTTTAGGCCCTGGTCAGCCCGAGATGGCACACCAAACTGATGAGTATTGCTTTACTCATAAAATAACTGAGGGCACGCTTTTATTTGAAAATTTAATTGGCGATTGGAGTAGTTCTTAAGTCTTTATTAGGCAACTCCGTTAAACCCGTTCGATCACTAATGCTATGCCTTGGCCTACGCCAATGCACATAGTGCAAAGTGCATAACGTAACTTTTTTTCTTCTAGTTCAACTAGGGCAGTAGTAATTAAACGTGCACCACTCATTCCTAAAGGATGTCCTAACGCAATAGCACCGCCATTGGGGTTAACGCGTGCATCATCATCGGCAACACCCAGTTCCCGCAGTACCGCAAGACCTTGCGCAGCAAAAGCCTCGTTTAGTTCGATAACGTCCATTTGGCCAATTGTTAACCCTAAGCGCTTAAGTAATTTTTGCGTTGCTGGGGCTGGACCAATGCCCATAATGCGTGGCTCTACTCCAGCTGTAGCCATGCCAAGAATTTTAGCTCTGGCTTTGAGCCCATATTTTTTCAGCGCCTCTTCACCGGCAAGTAGGAGGGCGCAGGCTCCGTCATTTACCCCCGATGCATTTCCTGCGGTAACCGTGCCATCAGGACGAACGATGGGCTTTAGCTTGCCAAGCGCTTCTAATGTTGTAGCGCGGGGATGTTCATCGGCAGAGACAACAATGGGATCACCTTTTTTCTGCAGAATAACAACCGGAGTAATTTCTTTTGCGAGGCGCCCACTTGCTTGTGAAGCTGCTGCTTTATTTTGACTGCGCAGGGCCATCTTATCTTGATCTGTCCGCTTAATTTTAAAGTCATCTGCTACATTTTCTGCGGTCTCTGGCATTGAATCTACACCATAGGCTTGCTTCATGCGAGGATTAATTAATCTCCAGCCAATCGTCGTATCTTGAATTGAGTTGGCTCTTGAAAAAGCAGATTCTGCTTTGGGCATCACAAAGGGCGCTCTACTCATACTTTCCACGCCCCCGGCAATCATGAGTTCAGCTTCCCCAGACGCAATGGCTCTAGCAGCTGTACCAACCGCATCCATGCCAGAGCCACAGAGGCGATTAATCGTTGCGCCAGGAATACTCGGCGATAAACCAGCAAGTAAAGCGCTCATTCTCGCGACGTTACGATTATCTTCACCTGCCTGATTGGCGCAGCCATAAATGACATCGTCTATCTCATTCCATGGCACTGAAGGATTGCGCTCTACTAAGGCCTTGATGGGAATTGCCCCCAGATCATCGGGCCGCACGCTTGATAATGAACCACCATAACGACCAATCGGTGTTCTGATGGCATCGCAGATATAAACAGGAAGGATAGCTTTTGAGTTCATAAAGGCAGTTTAAGTTATTGATATTTTTTAAAGTAATTAGTTAATGAAAATTAAATTTATGAAGTATCTTATAAAGCGCATCTAATAGTAATTCTTCAATATTATTTGATGAATTACTAGCAAAGCGCTTCGCTATAAATCCATCCGGTCGAATTAATATAGCCTCACTACAGTAGGAATTATAAATTTTTTCATACTTATCGTCGTAGGGTAAATAGTCTTGCCCTACGCCTATATTTATATTTTTTATAGGCAGTTTCAATGTATCTAATATAGTTCTAGTCGCATCATTCCATTTACTATGATTTGTTTGGACAATTAAAACAAAATATTTTCCAAGAAGATCAATTAGAGAATATTTTTTTCCTAATGTATTACTTAGCCAAACATGAGGAGCTCTCACGCCCGGAATAGTTGTCTCTAAATAATTAGGTAAAGACGGTATAGGCGGGGATCCATCATCAGCAATAATTGCATCTGATAAATATACTGTACCTAGCTGATAACCAGTGTGTAGCACACTATTATCACTATGAATATCAACTCTTTGCTGTAAGAATTCCTTACCTTCTTGCGATAATTCACCTTTAGAGTAAAGATTGGGTTCTCCAATAAGAACTGCAGCGATTATGGCTTGATAATTTAAAGAATTATATGTAGCCGATTTAACTGTTAAAAGAGCCTTTGACCTACGCTCAATTTGGTAGGTATTTAATAACTCCGGGGAAGCAATTTCCTTGATTACAAGATCTAGTTTCCAGGCAAGATTATTTGCATCTTGCACCCCTGAATTCATTCCAAAACCACCCCAAGGCGAGTTCCAGTGTGCAGAGTCTCCCGCAAAAAAAATATTTTTTTCTTGCCATTTGCGAAGAAGGCCTGTCGAATAATCAAACCTATGTAGCTTAATAATTTCAATGGATAGTTCGGGCATTCCTAATGCCCCGCGAATGCGGTCGTGGAGCAGATCAAGATCTGGGAGCGTTTCCTCGTCATGTCGGAAGCTATAGCGCCATAAGCCCGTTTCTGGGTGCTGACTTCCAAACCAGCCAGAATAGCGCGGGTCTAAAATAAACGAATGAAAAAAACCATCGTTACCTAATGTTGAGCTTAAAGAGGCTTTAAATTCAACTAAAATTTGATTTCCAAAAGTAGGGCCATGGTCTTGGCCGCCCCCAATTTGGCTACGAATAAAACTATGCGCTCCATCACAGGCAATTAAGTATTTGGAGTTAATTTCTTCTGTTGATCCAGATTTTGAATCTTTCACAATAAATTCTACATGCTTAGTCAAATTATTGATTTCAACGATAGAATGATTAAAAAAAAATTCAACCGTAGACCATTTTTCCGCTTGTTTTTTAAGAGCTGCCTCATAGTCAGATGCGGGGATTTTGCGCGGATATGCAGGACTTAAATCCCACCACTTTTCTTGATATTCTTTTTCAGATCCACTTGTTGCTCGAACCTCTGCGACGGGACCTTTTGCAATATTTACATAAAAACCCTGGCCGTTTGATTTTTCTAGGGCCCAACCAGAAGATTTAAGTAGGTCCCAAACGCCCCATTGGCGAAAAAATTCACCTGTAGACGCATGCACATACTGACCTTTTGGCAAAATTGTAGTATTTTTACGCTTTTCAAAAATTCCAACTTTTAATCCTGCCCGACCTAAAAGATAGGCCATCGAAAGGCCGACAGGCCCAGCGCCACAAATAGCAACATCATAGATTTTTTTTGACAATAGTTTTTGCTTCTTTGTCATGGCAATCTACCATTAGAGGCGCTTCTAGCCATACGCTCACTATCCTTATTCCACTCAGACCATGAGCCAACAAAAAGCCTTGAGTTTATACCTATAGAAGAGAGAATTAAAACAGTAAGTGCGGAGAGAACTCCTCCGCCACAATAAACAATTGTTTCATTTTCAGAGGTTACTATTAATTCACTATAAATTTTCTTCATTTCGTTAATTGTTCTTAATGTTGAAGCTGGCGTCCATTGATTGGCTGCAGGAATATTTAATGCCCTTGGAATATGACCGGCTAGATAAGACCCCTCATCACGAGCATCAATTAGTATCTTATTGGTATCAAGTTTGGCCATCTCATTAACTTCGATTGTTGGCAAATGGCCCGCGGATAGAACAATTTTTTCCCCGGGCGGAATTAAGACCTGAGCGGCATCCCCTTGGGCTACTGGGCCACCATTATTTATCCAAGCCTTTATTCCCCCATCAAGAATTTTGACATTCTTAACAGACGCCCATTTCAATACCCACCAACCCCTAGCGGCAAGAGCTAAAGAGGGCCCATATAAAATAATTTCAGTATTTTTATTTACCCCCCAATTGTCTAAAATGATTTGAAGATTTGCTATGCTTGGTAGGGGTAAATTACCACTTGTTAAGGTGGGAGGAGAAGCAAATATATCCCTAATTTGGGCGTAGACTGCACCTAAAATATGAATCTCGCGAAAACTCTCTATTTCTTCAGCGGGCTCTCCAAGCCGCACATCAATAAATAATCTATTTTTATTTTGGTCATCAATTAGATCTATGGCTTGAATAATATTATTAGATATGGATGAAATCAAATGAGACATAAAAACCTTTATATGAATATAAACAATTTTAATAAGATGCCATTTTTGACAGACACTTAATTATTTGTTTTAAGATTTTTTTCCTTAGCAATTTGTTCCCAAGATTTTTTTTCAGATTTCATTACCTCTTCTAAAGAAGAAATTTTTGTATCTGGTAAATCGGCTCCCCAGGAATTCACTAACTCAATTACAGACGGATCTATTGCTATAGCTGCAATTTTTTCAGAAAGAATTTTTACAGCATTTGGGTCCATATTTTTTGGTCCAAAAACTGCAATCCATGCTCCTATGGATGGAATATTTTTAATACCCAATTCTGCTAGTGTTGGTGTATTGGGTAGAACTTTACTTCTTTTTGTGGTGCTAACAGCAAGGGCTTCTAAGGCCCCAGATTTTATTTGCGGTAAAGCAGTAACTACAGAGATTATTGCAATATCGACGTCACCAGCAAGTACCGCTTGTAATTGTCTTGAGCCAGTTTGGTAGGGTATATGAACAATATTTATATTGGCATTAGTATTTAATAATTCACCAAGGAAATGCATTCCTGTTCCTATGCCTGCCGAGGCAAAGTTAATTTTTCCTGGATTATTCTGAGCGGAAGCTAAGAAATTTTTAAAATTTCCAAATTGCCCAGCTTTGGCTACGATCACATATGGGGTAGTAGTTATTTGCGCTATTGGCTGTAATTCTTTTTCCGGATCTATGTTTTTTTGATCTATAACTGAACGAATGGTGATAGAAGAGCCAGTTACCAGTAATGTATAGCCATCATTTGCAGCATTAACTACCTGCCTCGCTGCTAACTCTCCTCCAGCACCAGCTTTAGTTTCTAATACGGTAATGTATTTAAATTTATTATTTAATTCTTTTGCATATAGTCTTGCTGAATTAGCGGGAAAACCATCAGCCCATGGCATTATGATTTTAATTGGTTTTTCAGGATAGCTTTGAGCAAAAGCATTTATATGTGCACTTAACGTTAGAGTAATTACAGCTAACAATTTAATAATTTTTACAGTTGACATGTCTCTTCCTTAATTTTTAGTTAACTTAACTTTATTAGCTGCTAATAATTTATTGTTATATTATTTTTTTCTTCTTAAGATCTTGCACTGCTGTTTCGGAGTACCCCAAAATATCAACTAAGACCTCGTGATTTGAATCGCCTAATTTTGGGGGTGCACGATCGTACTTTGGAGGAGTGCTTTTGAGTCTAAGCGGGCTTGCTATTGTCGAAACTGTCGTGCCATCGGTATATGCGGTATCAATTTTCATATTGCGATGAATAACATGCGGGTCTTGAAATACTTGCTGATAATTATTAATCTGCCCACATGGCACATCAAATTGTTCTAAAACCGAAATCCATGCAGCCGCTTTTTTCTTGAGCATGGTTTTCGCTAGTTCTGGCACCAGCTCAGAGCGCCCCGTAATTCTGCCGGTTACCTTACTCCAGCGTTTATCTTGCGCAAGATCAGGCCTTTTAATGGCCTCACAATAGCGTTGCCATTGGGTATCGTTGCCTACCGCGACAACAATTTCACCATCTTTAACGGCAAATACTTGATAGGGAACGAGGCTGGCATGGGCATTGCCATAGCGAAACGGAACTTTCCCATCGGCAAAAAAACCAGTTACTTGATTGCCGCCAAGGGCAATAATGCCATCGAGAAGCGCCATATCAATATACTGACCTTGGCCTGTTTCATTACGGCTATTAAGCGCTGCCAGAATAGCAACTGAGCTGTACATGCCAGTAATTACATCGGCGATAGCAACTCCTAATTTTTGTGGACCACCACCTGGTAAAGCATCACTTTCGCCAGTAATGCTCATCATTCCACCAATTGCTTGAAAGACAAAGTCATACCCCGGTTTATGCGCATTAGGTCCGTCTTGTCCATAGCCGGTAATAGAGCAATAAACTAAACGGGGATTTATTTTCTTGAGACTTGTGTAATCAAGCCCATAACGTTTCAGGTCGCCCAGTTTATAGTTCTCAATCAAGACATCACTCACACGAACGAGGTCTTCGATTATTTTTTTACCTTTAAGGGAGGATATATCGAGGGTAAGGGATTTTTTGCCACGATTAGCAGCCGCAAAATAGCTAGAAATACGCTGGCCATGAATGGTTTCTGTTGGATTAATCCAAGGTGGTCCCCAGCCGCGGGTGTCATCACCGCTTCCAGGCCGCTCAACTTTAATAACCTCTGCACCAAGGTCAGCTAAATTTTGGGTGCACCAAGGGCCAGCCAGAATTCGTGATAAATCGAGCACCCTAATATGGGATAAGGCGCCAACTGTTGGCTTAAGGCGGATTTTTTTGGGCATGAATTAATCGATTTTAATATTGCTATCGTTGATTACCTTTGCCCATTTACTAATTTCATCATCAACATACTTAGCATACTGAGCTTGGTTCATGCTGCCCGCATCTGCGCCTTGCTCAGCAAATTGATTTTTTACTTGCACACTTTGCAGGGCGGCCAAGACATCGCTAGAAATTTTACTTAATAGGTCGGGTGCCATTTTTGGTGGTGCATACATACCAAACCAAGCTGTTGCTTCAAAGCCTTTTAGACCCGCTTCACTGATGGTGGGTACATCTGGTAAGGCGGAAGCACGGGTGAGGGAGGTGACACCAAGTGCACGTAATTTACCGGATTTGATATGCTGCAAAACACCCGGCACAGAATCAAACATCACTGAAATTTGATTGCCCAAAAGATCGTTTAGAGCAGGCGCAGCACCCTTATATGGCACATGAACCATATTGATGCCAGCCATCGCGTTAAACAACTCACCCGAAAGATGATTCGCCCCGCCTGTTCCTGAGGAGCCAAACATAACCTTGCCAGGGTTCGCTTTAGCATAGGTAATTAATTCTTTGACTGTTTTTGCTGGAAAAGCAGGATTGACGACTAATACATTAGGCACGTTTGCAACCAAGGCAATTGGCGTGAAGTCGGTGCGGGTGTTGTACTTCAGATTTTTATATAAATTCGGATTAATAACATGATGGGTAGCTGTCACCATGAGGGTATAGCCATCAGGCGGCATTTTTACTAGTTGCTCAGAAAATACCGTACCGCTTGCGCCTGCTTTATTCTCAACCACGACAGATTGCGACCATTTTTTGGTTAATTCATTGGCTAGAATGCGAGCCAAGATATCTGTTGTTCCGCCAGGTGGAAATGGCACAACTATTTTGACTGGACTATTTGGAAAATTTTGTGCGAAGGCGCTAGCCCCGACAATTACCAAACTGAAACCTAATAATAGATTGCGTACAAATGTATTTAGTTTATTCAATTGCCTAACTCCTTATTATTAATCTCATATGCGTAATTTCGCTGCCCCATTACGACGCGATTGGAAATTCAACTAAGGCTTCGCCAACGGCAATTATTTCATTGCGTTGATTATTCACTGCGATATCTAATGATACCCAATGACCTTTTTGTGTTGTTTTAATTGCAGTGATGACGGCGCTGGGGGTAATCGTGTCGCCCGGCTTCACTGGCGACTTCCAGCGCGTTTCTAAACGCCGGTGCATTCCGCCTTGAGGATATACCCAATCGGTAATCATTTTAGAGATGACGCCAAAATTATTCATACCATGCATGATGATGCCGTCAAATTTGGTTTTACCAAACTGTGTTTGCATGTAATTATCATCAAGATGCAATGGATTGAAGTCGAGTGAAGCTTCGCAAAACTCACGAATCGATTCTCTGGTTGGATAAAACGGTAGACCTTGAATTGTTTCTCCAACACGATATTTGTCTAATGTATTGCTCATTTACTTAACCTCATTATTTTTTAATTAATATAATAATTTTTTATTGGGGGCGAATAGTCCAGCCGCGTCCAGAGCAGATCACTTCATTATTTTGATTAAAAAAGACGTTGTCATGAATGACAAACAAACGCTCCTTTTTTATAAATTTATCTAGTGCTCTAGCTTCCAAGCGGATCACGTCATTTGGCCTTGCTGGAATGTTATAGCTCCATGATTGTCCGGCGTTAATGGTTCCCGGGCTTCTCATCCAATCGTCGGCTGGGGTACAAGAAAACATTAAAAGAATATGAATTGCTGGCGGGGCGATGATGCCTTTGTAAGGCGTGGTTTTTGCATAGGTCTCATCAAAGTAGAGTGGGTGAGTATCGCCAATCACTTTGCAATACTTTTGGATTGCTTCGAGCGTAAGCGTGTAAGGAATAGTTTTTCTAGCTTCACCCGGAATAATGTCATCCCAGCCCTTGCGATTTTGTTCATCTTTCCAGAAATCTGTTTCAAAATTAATATTTGACATTGCTCTTTTCAATTTTAGTTAAATAGAATATGATGACCGCTAAGCGGACAATAGTAACCGCTTAATGGTTATCCTAGGTTGTTTAAATTAACCTGTCAAGAAATAAATTATGGCTAATTATGAGAGTGAAACATTTGTAAGAACCTTTGCACGCGGCTTAAAGGTAATAGAGGTGATGGGTCAGAACTTAGCCAGAATGAATCTCTCAGAAATATCCATGGCGAGCGATTTACCCCGCACAGTAGTGAGGCGATTTCTGCTCACTTTAATTGAGTTGGGTTTTGTTAAAACAGATTCCAAAGTGTATTGGCTTACGCCCAATGTATTGCGCCTAGGCTTAGCTTATCTCTACTCACTCCCGTTTTGGCGAGAGGCGCAAATGAGTTTAGATGAACTTTTTTCAATTATTAATCAATCCTCTGCTGTTTCAGTCCTTGACGGCGATGAAATTGTTTATATTCATCGTGTTCATGCTAAGAAAATATTAGCTATGAGCCCGATCATAGGAAGTCGCTTACCAGCTTATGCCGTTTCAATGGGTAGAGTCTTATTAGCGGGATTATCTGAGCAAAATTTAGCAAATTATTTTCAGCATGCTGCACTGAAAAAATTTACCCAAAAGACAGTGATAGACCTAAAGGAGCTAAAAAGAATCATTATCCAAGTGCGGAAAGATGGCTATGCGTGGGTTGATGGCGAACTTGATGAATCTATTTCAGGAATGGCGGTACCCGTTAGGGATAAAACAGGGGAGGTCGTTGCCGCAATTAATGTGAGCTTACCGTATGGCTTATTTACAGAAGAAGTTGCACTGAAAAAATTCTTACCTTATTTATTGCAGGCAGCATCTAAATTAAAAGCAAAAACTTATTAATCTCAATGACTTAGGTAAATTCTGCTGAATCCTTGTAAACCTAGTAGTTACCCGCTTTTTTCTATGGTTTACCTGTGATATGGTTGTACAAAATCATCATAGGAGACTGTATGACAAGTAAATTCGATAGCCGGTCTTGGTACCGTTCATCCGTATTGTTGGCTTTGGCCGGTTGTTTAGGTGCCGTAGTTACGATTAATTCGGCATTTGCTCAACCTTATCCTAATCGTCAAGTGACTTTAATTGCACCTTATGCTGCTGGCGGAGATAGCGACTTTTCTGGACGCAATTTAGCGGCAGCTGCGACTAAATTAATGGGCCAAACGTTAATCGTACAAAACGTAGTAGGTGCTTCTGGCACGATTGGCTCAATGCGCGTGCGGAATGCAGCGCCTGATGGCTACACTTTACTTATTTCGCGAGGCGGTTCACAAGCTATTACGCCTGCCTTAGATAGTAAAACGCCATATAAGTGGAATGAATTTACGATTATTTCTTTATTAGATTTTAATCCTGTTGTCTGTGTTGTCAGGCCCGATTCACCTTATAAAAATCTGAAAGAATTATTAGATACCATTCGCACGCAACCGGGCAAATTAAATTACGCTACTGCGGGGCCCGGAACCACTCAACATTTAGCAGTTGAGGTAATGTTACGTTCGGTCAATATTCCTTCTAGTTCAGCAGTGATGATTGGTTATAAGGGTGGCGGTGAGGCTACAGCGGCATTGCTTGGTGACCAAGTGCAATTTTTATGTAATAACCTCACTACCTTAGTCGGTCAAATTAAAGGCGGCGCGATGCGTGCTTTAGTTTCTTCCTCTGCTGAGCGGCTAAAAGAATTTCCTGAAATTCCTACTGCGCGTGAAATGGGAGTAGGGCCATTAGAGCAAGTGATGGGCTGGAGCGGTTTGTATGGGCCGCCTGGATTACCCCCTGAGGTGGTCAATAAATGGGTTGAAGTGCTCAAAAAAGTGGCACAAGATCCCGATTGGATCAAAGGCAATGCAACAGTTGCTGCGATACCAGCAATTCGCTCGCCCGCAGACACTGAAAAATTTGCGCGTGAACAAGTTGAGTTATATGAAAAACTGGGGACTGCGCTGAATTTACGGAAGTAATTAAGTCAGTTTAGTAATAGTGTGGCACTTGAAATTCTTTTAATGCATCCAGGTCTGGGGTAATTCCTAGCCCTGGAGCTGCATTTAAAGTGATGCTGCCCTGAACAATTTTTGGCAGTTGGGGGGCTAAGAGTTCACGCAGTGGATTGGGGTTGGCATCGACCTCAACAAAGCCAAAGGTATTCGCACTTGCTTTCAGATGCATTGAAGCGATTAAGCCGATGCCGCCACCCAACCAATGCGGACAAAACATGTTTTTACTGTTCACAATGGCCTGGCCCAGCGGGACACCAGCGCTAAATCCCCCCCATTTGCCCATATCCGGCTGAAGTACGGCAAAGGCAGTGCTCTCAATTGCATTACTAAATTCCTGCATGCCCCGCATATTTTCCCCAGCAGCTAAAGGGATCGGTGAGTGAGTAGCCAATTCCTGCCAAGCACTCAAAGGGCTATCTGCTGTGATTGGCTCTTCTATCCAAAACGGCTGATATTTTGCTAATTGTTGAATTTGTTCTTTTGCCTCTTGGGAGGACCAAGCTTGATTAGCGTCCACCATAATCGGAACATCTGCCCCAAGAGCCGCCCTGAGATTAGCTAAGTTATCTAAGTCGCGTTTTGCGCCAAAACCGATTTTTAATTTAAAGGCCCGATATCCCTCAGTCCATTTTTGCTGCGCTATTTTTTCAGGATGAAGGGGATTAATACCTGAAGCATAGACTTGCACACTAGGGGAGCCGTTAAAAATTTGCCATAGGGGTTGCTGTAATTTTTTTCCGATTAAATCCCATAAGGCCATATCTACACCAGCAATGACTTGGGCAATAGGGCCAGGCTCACCGCTTTGCAGGCTTAAAATATGCAAATCCTTGGTTAGCCTTGAAAATATTTCTTGTGGCGACACCCACGTTTTACTTAATAAAAGAGGGGCCACTAAAGCCTCGAAAAGCCGAGCCCGATGTTCAGCTCCAACTGTAGGGAAATTGCACCAAATTTCTCCCCAGGCGCGATTGCCATCTCGATCCTCAAGCATTACCACCAAAGCAGGGCGGTTATGCATCAGTCCAAATGAAGTTTGTACGGGCTCGGCAATGGGAGCTCGGTAAACGATTGCTTGCGCCTTAACTAAATCAATTGGGGGTAGATTCTGCAGCAAAGATACCCTTTATTGTGCGGCAACTTACGCTAAGCTATCGGCCCAGATATTTTTTGCCCAACCCCATGCATAGATTCCTTCGAGTGTCGTTGGTTCAGGTGAAAGACCGCCTGATCCTGGTACCGTTTTAAAGGTTTTTTCTGCCGCATTGTATTGATGCACACTCGCAACGTGAACGACTTGGGTTGCATCGACAAAGCTATAGCAAGTATTAGTCAATACCGGGGCGGAATTCACCTCTAAGCCACCGAGCTCGGCAACGATCGCGGCCGCAGCTACTTTGGCATGGGAGTTAGCCATATGTCCTGATTTAGGCATGAGGGGTGCGACTTGAATTGAATCGCCTAAGACATGAATATCCTTAGCTGCGGTAGCTTCAAAGTTAAGATAATTCACCTGTACCCAGCGACCATTGGCATTAGCAATGCCACTTTTGACGGCAATATCACCAGCACGCATCAAGGGGAGAATATTTAAGACATCAGCCTTGACATCATCCTGCACTTCAAACTTAATCGTTTTGGTTTTAGCATCGACAGCCACTACATTAAATTTAGGGTGATATTCAATCATCCCTGGATATAAAGTAGCCCAAGCTTTTCTAAATAGACCCGCCTTTGAAACAATATCGGCATTCGCGTCAAAGATTAAGACTTTAGACTTGGGCTTATTCTTTTTAAAGTAACTCGCTACTTGGCAAGCACGTTCGTATGGGCCAGGCGGGCAACGGAAGGGGGCTTCGGGAATGCTAATCGCATACACGCCGCCATCGCGCATGGCCGCTAGCTGCTGGTGGAGCGCAACGGTTTCTGGGCCAGCCTTCCATGCTTGAATAGTAACGCCAGCTTGATTGGCTTCAGCAAGGCCTTTAATTTGATCCATCATGAGGTTCACGCCAGGCGATACAACCAATTTGTCATACTTGATGGTCGAGCCTGATGCGAGTTTGACGGTTTTCTGTTTTTGGTCGATTGACTCAACCATGTCTTTAATTAATTTCACGCCATGGCGTTTTGATAAGTTATCGTAGGGTGAGGTAATTTCTGCCATGGTGCGTGAGCCACCAATAACTAGGTTTGACATGGGGCAGGAAATAAAATCGGTATTGGGTTCAATTAAGGTTACTTGGGCTGTGTTGTTTGAGTACATGCGAATATATTTTGCTGCTGTTGCTCCCCCATAGCCCCCACCAATAACCACCACTTGGGCTTTGCTAATGTTAATCGGAGCAGAAGAAGCACATCCTGCTAGCAGACCAGCAGAGGCAAGACTTTGACCTAAAAAATGACGACGATTCATCTTAGCTCCTGAATTATTTTTTGCCGAGAACGCTGGCGATCGTATTGAGTTGTTCATCGGTATAGCCTTTAGCCAATTGCGGCATGATGGTGCCTTGTTGCGCACCACTTTTATAGGCCATGAGTTTAGCGAGCATCTCATCTTTATTAAGCTGACCAATGGCTGGCATACCACTATTAGGTACGACCACCGCATCAGTGCCATGACAGTTAGCACAGGTAGCTGCTAGCGAACGATTATTTATATTACTAGCAGATGTTTGTGCAAAGCTCGGTGAACTGATTAGTGACAGCCCAAGCAGACCTAAGTTAATGAGACTAAATTTCATCAGCTGTTTAAAATGAATTAAAGGCATTTGCTCCCCCACCGGTATATTTTATAAGACTACCTCTAGTAATAATTTACTGCAACTTATTGCCCTTGCCACTTAGGGTTTTCACCCGCTAAAAAGGCCACCACCCCAGCTTTAAAGTCAGCACTGCCATAGCATTCGCGAATTAAATCATCGCAATTCGGTAAATTCCTTTGTGCGAGACGCAATAAACTGAGTTTAGTTACTTTTTGCGTAATCGGCGCTAGCGATTCCAGGCGCTGGGCTAAGGTGATTGCGGCAGCACTTAATTCAGCTTGGGGATAGATGCGTAAGATAAATCCTTGGTTAAGCAATTCGGGCGCACTAATTAATTCTGCTAAGAGCAACATACGCCTAACTATGCTGGTGCCAAGTTGTGCAGTAAGCCAGGCTAAATTGCCAATTGACAGGCAATTACCGAGTGTTTTCGCAATTGGTACGCCAAACTTAGCTTCAGGTGTGGCAATGCGAAAGTCGCAGCTACTCGCAATGGCTAGACCACCGCCAATTGCAAAGCCTTCAATGACTGCAATGGTAGGAATGCTGAGTTCTTGTAGGGGTTGTAAATAAGCTGCTATGGAAGCTTCGTAGCGCATACCATCTTCACCATCTTGGTAGTTAGCGAATTGCGCAATATCACTTCCAGAGACGAATGATTTTTCACCTACACCACGTAGAATGGCTACCCGAATCGCAGGCGTATTTTGAATTTCCTGACAAATAGTTCGTAAGCTTTCATACATTTCTTGGGTCATGGCATTACGAGCTGAGGGATGCTCAAAATGAATATGCGCAATTGATCCCTCAACCGCAAACAATACGCGGGCTACATTGTTCTGCTCTGCGTTCATCTATCGACTCATTATTGGGCTTTAATGCCCAGGGTTTTAACCAATTGTCGATATTTTGCAAGTTCCGCAATTAAGAAAGCATTGAAGGCTGCTGGAGTTTTAGGCCCTTCGGTTTGTAAGCCCTGTGACTCAAGCGTTTTATAAGTATTGGGGTCGGCCATTGCTGCTTTAACCGCTTGATCAATTTTGGCGACCGTGGCGGGTGCCATATTTTTTGGCCCCATCACCGAGTACCAGTTGGTCACATCGAAACCAGTAATACCAACTTCAGTAAAGGTGGGTACGTTGGCTAGCAGAGGCAAGCGCTTTGGAGTAGAAATTGCAAGAGCCTTTAATTTACCTGATTTAATATGCTCCAAAACGGGTGGCAGCGTATCAAAATTCATGGTAATTTGACCGCCTAATAAATCAATAATCGCTTGGCCACTTCCTTTGTATGGCACATGGTTAAGAGATATACCAGCGATTTTGGCAAAGAGTGCGCCAGCCAAATGCTGCGTGCTGCCAATGCCGGATGACCCATAAGTTAATTCACCCGGTTTAGTTTTAGCGAGGGCAATTAATTCAGCGACGGAATTGACGGGGAGGGAGGCATTCACAACCAATACATTAGGCACGTAGCCCAGATAAGTAATGGGGGTGAAATCTTTTTCAGGGTTAAAGGGGACGTTATCTAAAACAAAGGGTGCAATTGCATTGGAATTAGAGTGCCCCATTAGCAGGGTATAGCCGTCTGGCGCTGCTTTGGCAATCATGTCGGCAGCAATGGTGCCAGCAGCACCCGCTTTATTTTCAACGATGACGGATTGGCCGAGCGACTCACTCATTTTTGGCGCTAAGGCTCGAGCAACGATATCCGTGCCACCACCAGGCGCAAAGCCCACAATTAAGCGAATGGGCTTAGTGGGATAGCCTTGTGCGTTTGCAGGCAAAGCACCAAAACCAAGCAGAGCAATGGTTAAAAGAATAATCATACGCAACATATTCATCTTCTTCCTCGTAAATGATTTATATTATTCAGCTTATTCTATTCCTTCAAAGTAAAGCACTACATGATTAATTCAGGTGCCACAAAACCACTCCCTTTAGCTGGAGTCCGTGTTTTAGATGTAAGTCAAGTCATGGCTGGACCCTATAGCTGTATGTTATTAGCTGATTTGGGTGCCGATGTAATCAAAATTGAACCGCCTGGAACCGGCGATCAAACCCGTGGTGCGATGGGTTTCAAAATGAAGGGCGCCGATAGCATGGGTTTTTTAAACATGAATCGCAATAAGCGAAGTGTTGCACTGAATTTAAAAAGTGCTACAGGGCGGGCGTTATTTTTACGTTTAGTAAAAACAGCAGATATCTTGGTTGAAAATTATCGACCTGGTGTCATGAAAAAATTAGGGATAGATTACGCGGTTTTACATGAAGTGAATCCCGCATTAATTTACGCGAGCATTTCTGGATTTGGTCAAACGGGTCCTTGGGCAGATCGCCCTGGTTTTGATTTAATGGCCCAAGCCATGTCGGGTGTGATGAGTGTCACGGGTTATCCCGATGGCCCACCGGTGAAAGCAGGCGTACCGGTAGCCGATATTGGTTGCGCCCTGTTTGCAACATATGCAATTTTGGCCGCATATATTGGGCGCACAAAAAGCGGTGAGGGCCAATTTATTGATGCCTCTTTATTTGATGCATCGCTAGCATTTTCGATTTGGGACACTGCGCAATACTGGGGAACAGGAGTTGAGCCTTATAAGCTAGGCACGGCAAATCATATGAGCGCACCTTATCAAGCGATGAAATCTGCTGATGGTTATTTTGTGATGGGCGCAACGAACCAAAAGTTATGGGGTTTGTTATGCGCCAAAATTGGCCGTCCTGAATTATGTGACGATGCCCGTTTTATGACGAACCCTTTGCGTTTGGCTAATCGACTAGAGCTCGTAGCTGAATTAGAAAAAACATTTATTACGCGTGCGAGTGCCGAGTGGGTTGACCTATTACTCGCAGAAGGCATACCTGCAGGCCCCATTAATAGCTACCCTGAGGCATTTGATAGTGCTCATGGCAAACACCGTCAAATGCGCATTGATATCGACCATCCAATTGAAGGCAAGATTCCGAATATTGGTTTTGCGGTGAAATTATCAGCTACGCCACAGCAAGTAAGAATGCCTCCGCCATTATTGGGTGAGCATACCGCGAGCATTTTGGCCGAGTTGGGCGTGAGCGATGCTGAGCTAGCAAGTCTTACGGCTGACGGAGCTTTTCAGCCCTAAGTTTTAAGGTGATTTTAAGAACAGCTCTTGTAAATCATTCAAGTACCGCAAACCAAGAGCAGTGGGTTTAAGGGTAGTGGGATGGCTATCGAGTAAACCTTTAGCGGTTGCCTGTTCAATTTCCTTGCTAATCGTTTGGAGCGATAAGCCAGTACGTTCGGCAAAACTAGTAGTGGCGACACCAGCAGGTAAACGCAGTGCGTTCAGCATAAATTCAAACGGGATTTCATTTGGGGTAAGTTCACGAGTTTCAATCAGCGCATGCCCTTGCGTTTCCATGGCGTGCATATACGTTTCTGGATGACGTTCGCGTACTTGACGCGTAATTGAATGGGGCAGTGAAATTTTGCCATGTGCGCCTGCGCCAATACCAATATAGTCACCAAATTGCCAATAATTGAGATTATGTTTGCAAGCTTGTTGAGGTTTGCTATACGCCGAGACTTCATAACGTGCATAACCCGCATCGGTAAGTAGAGCAAGGTTACTATCAAAAATTGCATCACTTACGTCTTCGTCAGGAAGCACAGGTGGCTGGCTGGCAAATAAAGTATTTGGTTCTAAGGTGAGTTGATAGAGTGAGATGTGGGTAGGGTTAAAACTCAGTGCTGTACGAACATCAGCAGTGGCATCGGCAAGACTTTGTTGTGGCAAGGCGTACATTAAGTCAAGGTTAACGGCTTGAAAATGAGTCTGGGCAATCTCAATCGCGTGCCTTGCTTGGTTGCCATTGTGAATGCGACCCAAGGCCTTGAGCTGAAGGTCATGAAAGCTCTGAATACCCAACGAGATGCGATTGATGCCGCTACCAGCAAAGGCCGCAAATTTATCGGCTTCAACTGAGCCTGGATTTGCTTCGAGGGTAATTTCAGCAACAGGATCGAGTGGTATTAAGGCACGAATGCTTGAGAGTAACCATTCCAAACCAGTGGGAGAAATTAAACTAGGGGTGCCCCCGCCAATAAAAATAGTGTGTACTTTACGCCCCCAAATGCGGGGTAATTCAGTTTGTAAATCTTGAATGAGCGCGCGCAGGTAACGCGCCTCATCAAAACCCGCATCTTTAATTTGATGTGAATTGAAATCACAATAGGGGCATTTTTTTTCACACCATGGAAAATGAATATAGAGTGATAAAGGCGGAAGAGCGGCTAGCTTAATTGTCATGCCAAGTTGGCTAGTAATTGCTTTAAGGCTTGACCGCGATGACTAAGGCGATTTTTTTCAGCTGGCAATAGTTCAGCTACTGTTTTTCCTAAGCTCGGTAAATAAAAATAGGGATCGTAACCAAAACCATTGAAACCGCGGGGCTGATCAATGATTTCACCATCCCAGCGACACTCGACCATGAGGGGAGTAGGATCATCAGCAGAGCGTACTAAAACAAGTGCACAGACATAATGTGCAGCGCGATTAGTTTGATTTTTTAATTCGGTCAGGAGCTTGGTATTGTTGCGCTCGTCATTGGCGGGTTCATTTTCAGTAGCAGCGTAACGCGCTGAGTGAACCCCAGGGCGATTATGCAGGGCGCTGACACAAATACCCGAGTCGTCAGCTAGCGTTGGTAAGCCACTGAGATGGCTTGCATGTCGGGCTTTAGCAAGGGCATTCTCGGAGAAGGTAAAAAAAGGTTCAGCAGCAGCGGGTATTCCTAATTCCGCTTGTGATTGGACGGCAATGTTGAGGGGAGCTAATAATTGCCGAAACTCACGAACTTTACCTGCGTTGTGAGATGCGATTAAGAGTTGCGTTAGCGGTATCAAAGCTGCAACCAATAGTTAACTGGGAATTACTTTTTTACTAAGGGCATTTTTTTGCTCTTGAGTTAAGAGCAAAATACCCTGTTGTGCTAAATCGAGTAACGCATTTAACTCGTCCCGAGAAAAGGGCGGGCCTTCAGCGGTACCTTGCACTTCGATCATGCCACCCTGACCATTCATCACCACATTCATATCGGTATCGCAAGAGGAGTCCTCGGTGTAATCTAAATCTAATACGGCTACGCCTTGATAAATACCTACTGAAATAGCGGCGATGCTATCTTTAATTGGATCTAACTGTAAATCTGCACTAATTTTGCCGTTTTGAATTAATTGGTTGACTGCATCGCGGGCGGCGACATATGCGCCCGTAATAGCGGCAGTACGAGTACCGCCATCGGCTTGCAACACATCACAATCTAAATGTATTGTGCGTTCGCCTAGCAGTTTTAAATTGAAAACACTGCGCAAAGCTCGCCCAATGAGGCGTTGAATTTCTTGCGTACGACCACTTTGTTTGCCACGTGCTGCCTCGCGATCGCCGCGAGTATGCGTTGCCCTTGGCAGCATCCCATATTCTGCAGTGACCCAGCCTTCCCCAGAACCTTTTTTATGAGGGGGAACACGTTCCAAGATGCTGGCCGTGCAAAGCACTTTGGTATCACCAAATTCAACCAGTACCGACCCTTCAGCATGCTTGGTGAATCCGCGTGTAATCGTCACCTGACGGAGTTCATTCGCCTGCCGTTGGCTTGGACGCTGGCTAGCTTGATTTGCTGGAGTGGTGCTGAGACTCATGACTTTAATTCCTTATTGGGAGAATGCGATTTAGTAATTACAATGCCTACATGATATCGAGCATGACGGGTTATGGTAGTGCTTCTCGGCAAGTATCCCTTGGCGGTGGGATGGTAGCCGATTTGCAGTTGGAAGTGCGGGCGGTGAATAGCCGTTTTTTAGACCTGAGCTTTCGTTTGCCCGATGAGTGTCGCGCTGCCGAGCCTGCTTTACGAGAGCTTGCAGTTCAGCAATTGGCCCGCGGTAAAGTTGAGTTCAGGGCAGTATGGCGGATTAATTCAACAGGCAAATTACCCGCTGGAACGGCGGAAGCCGCCCAAAGCCTAAGTCAAGACCGCTTAAACGCCTTACAAGTACTCGCTGCTCATGTGCAAGCTACCTTTACTAACGCAGAACCCATGAGCATAGCCGAGGTTTTACGTTGGCCAGGGATTGTCAGCGAACCTAAAGGCGATGAAGAGGCATGGGTGGCAGCAACCTTAACTGCAGGAACTGAGGCCTTAGGGGCTTTAGTGGAAACACGGGGTGCCGAAGGCCGGGCCCTTGGGACGGTACTGCAGCGGATTACGACCCAGATGCGCAGCATTGTTGAGCAAATCGAACCGCAGATTCCTGAATATGTTCAGCAATATCAACTGAAGTTAACCGCGCGCTTGGCTGAGGCATTGGCTAGCCAAGCTAGTTCAAATCAAAATGCATCAGCTGTTACCGCTGAAGTATTAGAGCGGATTCGTCAAGAAGTCGTTCTTTATGCAGTACGAATTGATGTGGCTGAGGAATTTGCACGTTTGAAAACCCATTTCGAAGCAGTAGAAACAGCATTAAAAAGTAAGGGGCCCGTAGGTAAGCGACTTGACTTTTTAATGCAAGAATTAAATCGCGAAGCAAATACCTTAAGCTCTAAGTCGGTGGCGGTGAATTGCACCTCAGCTGCATTAGAATTAAAGCTCCTGATTGAGCAAATGCGCGAACAAGTACAAAATTTAGAATAAGCATGAGTACGCAAAATTACCTAGGCAGCATGTTAATGATTGTGGCGCCGTCTGGTGCAGGTAAGTCGTCGCTGGTGCAGGCCTTATTGCAAAGCGATGCCAGCGTTAAATTATCTTTATCGACAACAACGCGCGCGCCACGTATAGGTGAAGTGAATGGACAAGATTACCGCTTTGTTACCGAAGCCGATTTCCTGCAACAGCGCACTAATCTTGACTTTTTAGAGTGGGCTGAAGTACATGGCCATTTTTACGGCACTTCACGTTCATGGCTTGAAGCGCAAATGCGAGCAGGTAGTGATGTGATTTTAGAAATCGACTGGCAGGGCGCACAGCAGATTCGTCAATTGATTCCCTCGGCGCAGTGGATTTTTATTTTCCCCCCCTCATTTGAGGCTCTCGAAGCGCGTTTACGCAAACGCGGTAAAGACGATGAGCAGACTATTGAACGTCGTTTGGCAGCAGCGCACCTCGAACTGCAACATGCAGCAGAGGCCGATTACATTGTGATCAACGATTCTTTTGAGCAAGCCCTGGCTGATTTAAGCAGTATTTTGGCGGCCACTCGTCTTCGTTCCGCAGCTGTCATGTCGCATAACCCAGCCCTTTTAAGGCGCCTTGGGGTGTAATCAGGTATCCTATAGGCATTAACCCTAAATAAGTGAGTACAGCATGGCCCGAATTACTGTAGAAGATTGCATGAAAACCATCCCCAATCGATTTGAACTAGTATTGGCAGCCACGTATCGTGCGCGTCAACTGGTTCAAGGTCATTCTCCCCGAGTAGAGTCTAAAGATAAAGCTACCGTAGTTGCTTTGCGTGAAGTAGCTGCAGGCGTTACCGACCGGGATATGTTGACCAAAGTGCCACTGTAATTTGAAAGCCCCGCTGTGGCGCCTATGCTAACCACAACGGGAGATCAGGGTAAGCGCTCGTCTAACGAGATTAGCGATGCGATCCTCAGTAATTCAGCCGCCTCGCCCGAGGCAGTTACTGAAGCGAGTACCAAAAAATCCATCATTGCTTCACTGCTCACTCAGTCAAGTCGCTATCTGTTTGGCCCCACTTCACAACCTCAGCTGCCACCCAAGCAACAAGTTGTTTCAATTGCGGGGCTTACCGACAAACTCAGTTATTTAAAAGTAAATGAACGTGAGCTCATTAAAAAAGCATTTCATTTTGCCGACGCAGCGCATTTAGGTCAGTATCGCCAAAGTGGTGAGCCCTATATTACTCATCCACTAGCTGTAGCAGAGTTATGCGCTATTTGGCGTTTGGATGCTTTATCGATTATGGCGGCTTTATTGCATGATGTCATTGAGGATACTGGCAGCACTCAGGCGGACTTAATCAGCACCTTTGGCTCTAAGGTGGCTGAACTTGTTGAAGGCCTCACCAAGTTAGATAAATTGGAATTTCAAAGCCATGCCGAAGCACAGGCTGAAAGTTTTCGCAAAATGTTTATGGCAATGGCCCGCGATGTGCGCGTGATTTTAGTGAAGCTAGCCGATCGTACGCACAATATGCGTACTTTAGATGCGATGCCCCTAGAAAAACGCCACCGGGCTGCATTAGAGACGATGGAGATTTATGCACCGATTGCCCATCGCCTTGGCCTTAATTTAATTTATCGTGATTTACAAGACTTAGGCTTTCAATATTCGATGCCGCTGCGTTTTCGGGTGATCGAAAAGGCGGTAAAGAAAGCGCGCGGTAATCGCAAGGAAATGGTTGAGAAGATTTTAGATACTGCGCGCAGAACCTTTGCCAAAGCAAAAATTGAGGTTGATTTGCACGGGCGCGAAAAAACCCTCTTTAGTATTTACAGCAAGATGAAATCAAAGCACTTAAATTTTTCGCAAGTGCTTGATGTTTATGCATTTCGGGTCACTGTGCAATCGGTTGACGACTGTTATCGGGCTTTAGGCGTTTTGCATGCTTTGTATAAGCCGATGCCCGGCAAATTCAAAGATTACATCGCAATTCCTAAGCTTAATGGCTATCAGTCAATTCACACCACTTTGGTGGGGCCATCTGGAGTTCCAGTTGAGTTTCAAATTCGCACGATTGATATGCATGCGATTGCAGAAGCCGGAGTAGCAGCGCACTGGGCCTATAAAGATGGTTCACCTGAGCTCAGTGAGGTGCAAAATCGTGCTCACCAATGGCTGCAATCACTAATTGATATACAAGATAGCAGTGGTGATTCGCAAGAATTTTTAGAGCATGTCAAGATTGACTTATTCCCTGATGCAGTTTATGTTTTTACGCCAAAAGGGCAAATTCGCGCTCTGCCACGGGGCGCAACAGCACTTGATTTTGCTTATTCGATTCATAGTGAGCTTGGTAATACTTGTGTCGCTGTCAAAATTAATAGCATGCAATTACCGTTACGCAGTGAGTTACGTAATGGCGATATCGTTGAGGTAATCACCTCGCCACGCTCGCAACCCAATCCGGGTTGGTTAAGTTTTGTGCGCACAGGTAAGGCTCGTGCTGCCTTACGCCACGCTCTTAAAACCAAGCATTACGCCGAATCTTTGCAATTGGGTGAGCGTCTATTAGCTAATGCACTAAGACAGCAAGAAGTTGATGTGGGGCTGCTCACAGAGGCTATTTGGACGCGCTTATTACACTGGACCGGCGATAAAAATCGTACTGAGGTGTGCGTTAATATTGCTTTGGGTCGACGCTCTGCGCAGGAATTAGCCATGCGCTTGAAAATTCTGTTAGCTGAAGATGCTGGCGCGGAGCAAATGGTCTTAGGGACAAGTAATTTTATTTTGCCTCAACCCGAAATCCGCCATCATGCAATTTTAGTGGATGGGCGCGAGGGTATGTCAACCAGCTTTCAATCGTGTTGTCACCCCATACCGGGTGATAACATTATTGGTTATCTTGGTAAAGGCGAGGGCTTACAAATTCATATTAGCGATTGTCAACATGCTTTACGCATGCTATCTAAGGACCCCGATAAATGGGTTGAAGTGGAGTGGAGTAAAGATGTGCATCGTGAATTTGCCGTTGATTTAGTGCTAGATACGCGCCAAGGTAAGGGCGTATTAGCTCGAGTTGCTAGCAGCATTACAGCAGCAGATGCGAACATTATGAATTTATCGATGGAAGATCTGTATAAAGAAGATGCAGTAACAATGCGCTTTACTATTCAAGTGGCCGATCGTTTACACCTCTCGCGGGTGATGCGCAGTTTGCACAATAATACGGACGTACTCAGGGTTATCCGCAGTCGCCAGACCTAAGTAGGTCAAAATTAGTTGGTGGACTAATAGTTTACGGCAATAATTTCAATGGTTCTTGGGCCCGTTGGCGTTTGAATCACTACCTCATCACCTACTCTTGCTTTAATTAATGCTTTGGCAATGGGGGACACCCAACTTACATGGCCTTGCTCCAGATTTACCTCATCGACACCCACAATTTTTATGGTGATTTCTTGGCTACCCTGTTTTGGGTCGCTTTCTAGATAGGTCACGGTGGCGCCAAAGAACACTTGAGCATCATCGGTTTCACCTGCTTTTCGAGCGGCATTATCAACAACTAAGGCAAATTCAAGACGCTGATTGAGAAAGCGGATCCGCCGATCAATTTCCCGTAAACGTTTTTTTCCATAAATATAGTCACCATTTTCAGAGCGATCGCCGTTTGAGGCGGCCCAATGCACAATTTGCACAATTTCCGGCCGCGCTTGATTTAATAGGTGTAAGAGTTCGGTTTTGAGGCGCTCATGACCGTCGGGCGTAATGTAGTTCTTTTCTTCCATGGCATAATTGTGCCTGTTGCGGCTGTAGCTCAGTTGGATAGAGTACTTGGCTACGAACCAAGGGGTCGTGGGTTCAATTCCTGCCAGCCGCACCATTCCGATTCGTAGCACCAAGGGGTAAGGGGTCTGATCCCTTATAGTTGCGTTATGAGCAAGATAGCCATTCAGCCAGGCCAGCCACCGCAAGCCCCCCCAGCGGTTTTAACCATTCTGAATGACACACACGCAAGCTTGGTTCTGTATGGCACATTGGATATTTATGCCTTAGGGGCAGTTTGGTCGCCAATTCGGGCCGCTCAAAATACTTGGTTGGCCTCTGGTGCTAGTAAGCAAAAAATCCTTGAAGTTAATGCCGCCCAAATTGAGTCGCTGGATGGAGCGGGGATTGCTTTCTTAATTGATGTGCAAGAAGCGCAAATGAATGCCAAGGCAGAGTTTGTCATGCCTAATTTGGCGGCACGTTATCAACCCTTATTAAAACAGTTTGACCCGATTAATAACTTATTTCCAGCTCCCCAAGTGGCGCAAGCACAAAGCCCAATTGTGGCCGCTGGTAAAGCAGCTTATTCGCTTTGGCAGGACACTATTCAATTAATTACCTTTGCTGGTCATGTCGCGGCTGATTTGGTTTGGTCTTTACGCTATCCCCGTCAAGTGCGCTGGGGCGATTTTATTAATGCTGCGGTTCAAGCAGGTTTAGCGGCGTTGCCGATTGTAGGATTGGTGGCTTTTTTGATTGGTGTTATTTTGTCATTTCAATCGGCAATTGGTATGCAGAAATTTGGCGCCGTAACTTTTGTTGGCCCCTTAGTGGCTTTAGGCGTATTTCGTGAGTTAGGCCCTTTAATTACTGCAATCTTATTAGCGGGACGTTCGTCAGCAGCATTCGCTGCTGAAATTGGCACGATGACAGTAAATAGTGAGGTTGATGCACTAGTTACTGGTGGCCTCAGCCCGGTGCGATTTTTGGTCATACCGCGGGTGCTGGCAGGTATTTTAGTGGCACCGATTCTGACCCTCTATGCCGATATTGTGGCGATCTTGGCTTCGGCCATAACGATGACTGCCTATGGCGTGCCCTTCATTAATTTCTACAACAATACACTCACGATGGTCGACACCGAAGATATCTTATCGGGGCTACTGAAGTCGCTGTTATTTGGCACTGTAGTTTCTAGTGTTGGTTGCTTACGTGGCATGCAAACTGGCAATGGTGCAGCAGCGGTAGGCATTTCTGCTACATCGGCAGTAGTAAGTAGCATTGTATTAATTGTGTTGGTTGATGGTGTTTTTGCTTACATCTCTTATCGGACGGGATTCTAATGCTAGCCCTCGAAACAAAAAATCTCACGATTGGCTATGGCACAAGAGTGCTTTTGCAAAACCTCAATTTCAGCGTAAGTTTTGGTGAAATTTTTATTATTTTGGGCGGTTCGGGGTGTGGTAAGTCCAGCTTACTTAAAAATCTGTTTGGTTTATATCGTCCCATGGGTGGCGACGTCTTGATCGAGGGACAGGACATTACGCATGCTTATGGAGCAGAGTTACAGCGCATCATGACAAGTTTTGGGGTGATGTATCAGCAAGGCGCTTTATTTGGCTCGATGAATTTACTGGATAACGTCAAATTATTTATGGAAGAGTACACCAGCCTAGATGATCGACAAATGAATTTATTGGCCCGTTGTAAACTCGATTTAGTCGGTCTACTGCCGTTTGCAAGCTATATGCCTAGTGAAATTAGTGGAGGTATGCAAAAGAGGGCGGCGATTGCTCGCGCCATGGCATTGGACCCTAAAATACTCTTTTTAGATGAGCCCTCGGCTGGCTTAGACCCGATTACTTCTGCCGACTTAGATCGGACGATTTTAGATTTATCAAAAAACCTGGGCATTACCTTTGTGATTGTGTCGCATGAGCTGGCTAGTATTTATTCGATTGCCGATCGTGTCATTATGTTAGACGGGGCAACTAAAAGTATCATTGCCGAAGGCGACCCCAAAGTATTGCGGGATCAAAGTGCAGATCCGCGTGTGCATCAATTCTTTAATCGCATTATGAGCAAGGAAGCGGTATGAGTAATTCCAATCCCAATTATTTTCGCTTAGGTCTGTTTGTTTTTGGTGGTTTAGCTGCTTTAGTGGTGGTTATTCTAATTTTTGGCTCGGGGCAGTTGTTTAAAAAATCCTTCATGGTAGAAACCTATGTCGAGAAATCGGTAACCGGTTTAGATGTGGGTGCGGATGTGCGTTTTCGGGGTGTAAAACTGGGGCAAGTAACCGCAATTTTATTATCTGGCAGAGTTTATGAAGATCAAATTAAATTAGATGATCGCAAAGAATATGTCATCGTCCGGATGCGTATTTTAGGAGATCCAGATGAATTGCTGAATAACGTAAATAGTTTAGTAGCCATTGATTTGCGTGCGCGGATTAAAAGTATGGGAATTACCGGGGTGAATTATGTGGAGTTTGATTATTATCCGGACTATAAAAATTATCCAATGCTGCCATATACTTGGACGCCTAAATATGCGGTCATTCCTTCATTGCCAAGCCAAACGGAGCAGTTGCTAGCGGGTTTACAAGGTTTAATGCAGAAGCTCGACCAGGCTGACTTTGGTTCGACGCAACGTAAGTTTGATAGTTTGCTAACTAATCTGAATTCTATTTTGACAGGCGATGGTAAAGCGAATGCGGGCATTGTGCAATCAGTACAAGATTTAAATATTTTACTTGGGAAAATCAATCAAGTTACTAATAGCGAAGAATTGCACATCTTAATGCGGGAAATTATTGCTTCAGCAATTACGCTGCGCCAAATGCTCGGTTCGGTTCAAGGCGATACTGCATTGTCGGTCGAAAATATTAAACAAGCTAGCACGCAATTAAACGATCTCACTCGTATTATTAGTCAAAGCCCGAGTTCTTTAATCTGGTCTGATACACCCGCAAAAATTATTTTACCGACCAATGGTACGCAAGGTGCAAGCACTGGAGGGGCGCCGAAATGATACTCAAACGTCTCCAGCCATTGCGCAGCGCTGGGCTCATACTCTTTACTAGCGTTGGTTTGGTTTTCCTCAATGCCTGCAGTCCGACTCGGCCTGCAGATCAAATTACTGATTGGTTTGTATCGGTAAAGCGAAGTGGCGATCCCCGTACGCCTATTTCGCCAGTTTGGCTGAAGGTGGGAACCATTAGCGTGACTGCGCCATTTGACGGCAAGTCACTGGTTTATCGTCTGAGTGAGGGGCGCTACGAGAAAGATTTTTATAATACCTATATTGCCTTGCCGAACGAAATGTTTGCTAACGCTACGCGCACGTGGCTAAATGACGCGGGCGTCTTTCGTTTAACGGTTGATCAAAGTAATGGCTTTTTCCCGTATTACACTTTGCAGGCCCATGTTGAAGAATTTTATGGCGATTACCGTGCGAAGCCTGAAGCAGTAGTTACCATTCAATATTTTTTAAGCGCTGCCAACACTTCAAAAGCGGCTAATCCAGTTATTTTTACACCACGCTACAGCCAGCGTATTACCTTGGCAGATAATAGTCGGGCGGCTTTAATACAGGGGTACCAACAAGCGCTGACAGCAATTTTGCAACAATTAGAAGCGGATTTTTATCAAAAAAATCTTCAGTTACCCACCCCTTTAGGAAAGTAAGATGAATTTTAGTTACCACTTGGTTCTAGCGGCAGTCTTTGCTGCATTTACTACTGCAGCAAGCTTTGCAGATACGTATCCCAGTCGCCCCATCCGTTTAATCGTGCCCTTTGCGCCTGGCGGCACTACCGATATTATTGCCCGTAGTATTGCTGATCCCCTTGGGCGTCAATTAGGTCAGCCGGTAATTGTTGAAAACCGGGCTGGCGGAGGGGGTAGTGTTGGCGCGCTTGAGGTTGTGCGTGCACCGAAAGATGGCTACATCATTGGAGTCGCAACCGTTTCTACTACCGCTGCTAATCCTGCCATTAATCCCAAAATTGGTTACGATCCTACTAAAGATTTTGCCCCGATTACCAATATTGCTGCTACGCCGAACATCATTGCCGTAAACCCCAGTTTTCCGGCAAAAGATTTCAAGACTTTTTTAGAGGTATTGAAGAAAAATCCAGGTAAGTACTCTTATGCTAGTTCGGGCACTGGGGGCATCGGGCACTTGCAAACGGAATTATTTAAAAGTTTGACGGGAGTCTATATCGTGCATATTCCTTATCGTGGCGCAGGCCCAGCATTAACCGATACTGTGGCAGGACAGGTGCCGATTATTTTCGATAATTTACCTTCTGCTCTACCATTTATCCGGGACGGTAAATTAGTGCCGATTGTGGTTGCAGCACCAAAACGTTTAGCGCAATTGCCTAACGTACCAACTTTTGCTGAAGTGGGTTTGGCCCCCGTGAATCGGATGGCCTACTATGGGCTTTATGGCCCAGTTGGTCTACCGCGTGACATTACCGATAAAATTTATGCTGCAACCCAAAAAGCTGTTACTGAGCCTGCTGTTCGCAAACGCATTGAAGATACTGGTTCTATCATTAATGTGAATGGGCCCGATGAGTTTGCTAAAGAAATTAAAGCGGAGTACACGGTATACAAAGATGTTGTGGCAAAACAAAAACTGCAAATTGACTAATTAAGCACACTAATTGACAACAGAGGATAGACAATGGACTTCGGAATACAAGGTAAGGTAGCTTTGGTATTGGCCTCGAGTCGGGGTTTAGGGCAAGCAATGGCAGTTTCCTTAGCGCGCGAGGGAGTTAAGGTGGCCGTTACGGGTCGCAATCCCGAAGGTTTAAACACGACAGTTGAAATGATTAAATCTTTTGGTGGCATAGCATTACCAATCCCTTGGGATTTATCTGAACTTGGCGCCATCGATCCCAATGTGCGCTTGGTAGAGCAGCAATTGGGGCCGATTGATATTTTGATAAACAATACTGGTGGCCCTCCGCCAACGCCTGCGGCTGGCCAAGACCCTAACTTATGGGAAAAAAGTTTTCACGATATGGTCTTATCCTTAATTAGCGTTACTGATCGTGTTTTGCCTGGAATGCGTGAGCGCCACTGGGGCCGTATTATTACTAGCACGACCTCGGGCGCAATTGCGCCGATTCGTAATTTAGCGATTTCAAATACGCTGCGGGCAGGCTTATCAGCCTGGTCCAAAACCTTAGCTAATGAAGTTGCCGGTGAAGGCATTACAGCTAACATCATCATGCCAGGGCGGGTTGCGACCGATCGGTTGCGGCAACTCGATGAGGCACGCGCGAAGCGTGAAAATATACCCTATGACGCAGTTGTCGAAGCAAGCCTTAAATTGATTCCCGCTGGACGTTATGGGGACCCTAAAGAATACGGCGACACCGCAGCATTTTTAGCCAGTATGAATGCGGCATACATCACAGGTTCAGTGATTCGGGTTGACGGTGGTCAGCTGCAGAGTTTTTAATTTATTACGCTAATGGTCTTGCCACTGTGTTTAAGTTAGTCGAGTTAGGTCGCCTACGGCGTGATCTGCGCTCGATAGAGCTATTGTATTTATTAGCAGCACTCGTTATTTCAGTTACGGCTTTATCTAGTGTGGGTTTTTTAGCCGATCGCCTACAGCGGGCTTTTCAATTTGACGCGCGCCAATTAATTGCTGGCGATTTATTAGTAGTGTCTGATCGATCCATTAGCGAGCTATTTCTAGCTGAGGCGAAACTGCGTGATATTCGCATTGCGACCACCGTTGTTTTTCCCAGTATGGCTAACTCAGCTAAGCAGGCAAAGTTAGTCTCGTTAAAAGCGGTGAGCGAGTCCTATCCTTTGCGTGGCAACTTACAATTGGCTCAAAGTAATACTGAACTGATAGGCGGCCCAAAAGCCGGAACCGTGTGGATTGATGCTGCCGCAGCAATTGCCCTAAACACCCAAGTGGGTGATCAGCTTAAGCTAGGCGAGCGGCAATTTCTTATTAGCGGAGTATTGGTTCGCGAATTAGATCGTGGCGCAGGTTTTATGAATTTTGCGCCACGGGTAATGATGTCCTTAGCTGATTTAAATGCAACGGGCTTGATTGGCTTAGGTAGTAGGGTTACGTATCGAGCTCTATTTGCCGGAAGTGATGAAGCTATTCAGGCTTATGAAGTTTGGCTGCGCCAGCAAATTACGACCACTGGCTTACGTGGTATTCAAGTAGAAAATTTAGAAACCGCGCAACCAACGATGCGTAAAACATTGGAGCGGGCTGAGCACTTTCTCACGCTCATGGCTTTATTAACTGCTTTGATAGCCGCTGTAGCAATTGGCTTAGCGACTCGTCGTTATGTGCTAAAACAAGCTGATGCCTATGCCATTTTGAAATGTTTTGGGGCTACTCAAACTGACTTAATCTGGCGTCAATTACACCTTCTTCTTTACTTAGTCAGTGGCGCTTGTTTGGTTGGTGCAGGATTAGCTTGGTTGGTACAAGAGGGCTTAGTGTGGTTTTTGGGTGGATTGTTAATGGCTAGTTTGCCTGCGCCATCAATTTGGCCCGTGGTGTGGAGCATTTTATGGGCTGTATTACTCCTTTTTGGTTTTGCC